>DATDEH010000123.1 GCA_036523395.1 Candidatus Limnocylindria bacterium
CGCGACGACCGCGTTCAGCTGGATGGCATGCCTGGCGGCGCGCTCCCGAACGATCGTGAGGCCGCTGTCGAGCGCGTCACGGAACGAGAAGGTGGATACCTCGAGATCCATACGGCCTGCCTCGATCTTGGACAGATCCAGAATGTCGTTGATCAGCGACAGGAGATGATCGCCTGACCCGCGCACGTCCAAGAGATACTCACGCTGCTTCTCGTTCAGCTCGCCGAAGAGTCCCTCCAGCAGCACGTCTGAGAATCCGATGATCGCGTTGAGTGGAGTGCGCAGCTCGTGCGACATGTTCGCGAGGAACTCGCTTTTGTGCTGGCTTGCGACCTCGAGCGCCCGACTCTTGTCCTGGATTTCGTTGAAGAGGCGGACGTTCTGGATCGCGATGGCCGCTTGGTCTGCGAATGTCTCGGCCAGTGTGATCTCGCGACTCGTGAACGCCTGAACTTTAGCTCGAGCGATGACAAAGGCGCCGATAACCTCGCCCTCGCGGAGCATGGGTACGGCCGCCGCAGTTCGTACGCCGAATCGCTTGTATGGCCCACTCACGCCTCTCGGCTGATCTGGATCGTTCGTAATGTCTGTCGTCGCCACGCTCCTTCGCCCGTTGATCGCGCGCCCTAGAACGGAAGTGGGATCGGGCAGTGAGCCGCTCGGATATGTGATGCTTGCGAGCTGGTCCGCGAGCGGTCGGCCTTGTGCGTCGACTCCGTAGACGGCTTGGCCATAGACCGTTTCGCCATCGTGAATCCGGACCATCCACCCCATGTCGGCGCCAGATAGACGGGCTGCGTTTTCCATCACCGTCTCGAGCACACGGGCTAGGTCGAAAGCCGAGTGACTGATCGTCTTGAGAACGTCTGCAACAGCGGTCTGTTGGCCGAGTGCCTCCTTTGTCTCGTTGAACAGCCGCACATTCTCGATCGCGATGGCGGCTTGATCGGCGAAGGTTTGCACGAGGTCGATCTCACGGGCTTCGAAAGGCCGCATCTGATAACGCGCCAGAACCATCCCGCCGATGCTCCGTCCGTCGCGAAGCATCGGAACGCCGACGACGGTCCGCGATTCCGTAAGGCGCGCGACGATGGAACCCTTGAGCTCGGGGTCTTCTTTCACGTCGGGCAGATGGACCGTGCGCCCTTCGGCGAGAGTGAACCCCATAAGGCCCCCACCTTTGCCGAGGGGGATCCAAGGTCCAGCGATGTGGCCTTGCGTCCGCTGACGCACGAGCTCCTCTTTGACCGATTCGGGAAACTCGGTGCTGTACGCGACGGTCGTGAACTGGTCGTTCTCGACCCGAGACAGCCATCCGATGTCCGCGCCTGCCAGGCGGACGGCGTTGTTGAGGACGATGTCCAGCACCGGCTGGAGATCGAAGGCTGATCGGCTGATGGTCTTGAGCACTTCACCCACAGCGGTCTGCTGCTCAAGCGCCTCCTTCGTCGTGGCGAAGAGACGCGTGTTCTCGATGGCGATCGCGGCTTGATCCGCGAACGTTCGAACCAGCTCGATCTGACGGTCGGTGAATGGTCGAACCTCGTTCCGCGTGAGCGCGAACACACCGATGACTTTGCCGTCACGCAGCAGGGGGACGCCAAGGACCGTTCTGTACCCGGCGGCCTGCTGCATGTCGGCCATCGTGTACTCCGGATCCTCCAGGACGTCCGCGATCTGCACGGCGTGACCCTCGAGCGCCGTCCGACCCACAAGGCTCCCGCGCTCCGGCCTGTGTACCTCCTGATGCATGAACTCGATGTAGGCGGGCGGTAACACGCCGATGCTCCAATAGGAGCGAGTCCGATACGCATCAACTTCGAGCGTGCTGATCGATCCGTCGTGAGCGTCGCAGAGCCTGACCGCGCGCTCCACCACGGTGTCCAGCACTGGCTGAAGATCGAATGCCGAACGACCGATCGTCTGAAGGACGTCGCTGATCGATGTCTGCCTCTCGAGCGCTTCTTTCGTCTCGTTGAAGAGGCGGACGTTCTCGATCGCGATCACCGCTTGGTCCGCGAACGCTTCGACCAGCTGGATCTGACTCGGAGTGAAGCCGCTGGCGTCCTTCTTGCGGAGGAGGATCACACCGATCGCGCTGCCCTCGCGGAGCAGCGGCGTCGCCAGAGTTCCGCGATGTCCCGTTACTGCCGCCTTCGCTCGCGTGCCCAGGAAGTCCTCGCCTTCAGCGCTCTCCGCGTCGGCGAGGTGGACCGTGCGCCGCTCGAGGATTGCGCGCCCGCCGACCGAGTTGCGATCGATCGGCTGGATCGGGCTTGCAGCCACGGGTAGCCGGCCGTGATGCGCGACGCGCCGAAGCATGTCACTTTCGAGGAGAATCACGGCAGCGTCCTCAGCCCCGCAATACCGCGTTGTGTTCCGCGCGATTGCGTCCACCACCGGCTGCTGGTCCGCGGGTGAGTCCGCGATCACGCGCAGGATTTCCGCGAGCGCGGTCTGACGCTCAAGGGATTCTTTTGTCTCGTTGAACAGACGCACGTTCTCCATCGCGATTGTTGCTTGGTCCGCGAACGTCTCGACAAGGCGGATGTCCGCATCGGAGAAGGGCCGTCGCTCGTTCCGCGCAACACCGATCGCTCCTATCACCTCGTTGTCGCCAAAGATCGGCACGCCGAGGACCGTGTGGACGCCGTGCTCGCGGTTCGATGGCCAGTCGTAATCGGGGTCCTCGAAGAGGTCCGGGATGTGCACCACGGTCCGCCGCAGCGCGACCCGTCCGATCAGGGTGCGGTCGGAGATCGCGGTGGGGTGGGAGCGCTCGTACTCCAGGAGCGCCGGCGTCCCACCGTGGGAGGCGATCAGCTGGAACACCTCGCCTTCCTTGCGGAAGAGGTATCCCCAGTCGCCGCGACAGAGTTTCGTGGCGTTCTCCACGACGACATCGAAGACTGCCTGGAGATCAAAGACCGAGCGGCTGATCGTCTTGAGCACGTCGCTGGTCGCCGTCTGCTGATCGAGCGCCTCTTTCGTCTCGTTGAACAGGCGCACGTTCTCGATCGCAATTGCGGCTTGCGCCGCGAACGCACGCAGGAGCTCGACCTGGCGCGGCGCGAATGGCCGGACTTGGAGACGGCGCAGACAGAGCGTTCCGATCGGCCGGCCCTCCCGCAACAGCGGTGCGGCAAGGACCGTGCGGTAGCCCAGATCGCGTGCCTGCACCCGACCAAGGGGAAAGTCCTCGTCTTCGGGCAGATCCTCGACTTGTACGACCGTGCCGTCTACGACCGAGCGCCCGGTGACTGTGGATCGATCAAGTTGCCATTCGAAGTGCTCGCCGTACAGGCGGAGCGGGCCGTGATGCGCCTCTAGGCGGAGCTTGCTTCCACGGACCAGCGCGATGAACGCATCCTCTGCCACGCAGTACCGAGCTGCGTTTCGCGCGATCGCGTCGAAGACCGGCTGAGTTGCGGTGGGCGAAGCCGAGATCGCGCTCAGGATGTCGCCGAGGGCGGTCTGCCGCTCGAGCGCCTCTTTCGTCTCATTGAAGAGGCGCACGTTTTCCATCGCGACCGCGGCCTGTCTAGCGAATGTCTCGACGATCGCGACTTGCCGGTCGGTGAACGGCGCGGGCGTGGTCCGCCAGAGGGAGACCGTGCCGAGGACCTCGTCGCCGCTCATCAGTGGAACGCCGAGCATCGCGCGGAACCCGCCAAGTCGCTGCGCTTCGTGATACGTGTACTCCGGGTCTTCGAGCACGTCCGCGAGATTGATCGTTCGCTTCTCGACCGCGACGCGACCGGTCAAGGTGCCTCGGTTGCCGACCGCGATCGGGTTGCGGCTGTTGAACTCCATGAGCTCTTGTGACGGGCCAAAGCCCGCCGCGAAGTGGAGAAGGTCGCCGTCGCGGCGATACAGGATTCCCTGTCTCGCGCCCGAGAGGCGCGTTGCATGCTCGGTCACGGTCTGCAAAACACGGCTTAGATCGAAGCCCGACGCACTGATGGATTTGAGCACCTCGGACACAGCGGTCTGCTGGTCGAGCGCCTCCGCGGTCTCGCGGCGAAGTCGGATCGCGGCGCTAGAGGCGACCCCGACGAGCGCGGCGCCGGCGATGAACGCGGACGCGATTGCCCAGCGAAGCACCCGCTGGCTCGCATCCGCGGCAGCGAACTCCGCGAGGCTCAGCAGTGGCAGGACGGCTAGCAAGACAACGAGAACAAGGCGCACTGGCCGCTCGACAAGCCACTCCGCGAGGCGCATTCCCCCTCCTCAGCGGTGTCGAATGCTAGGCCTCCGGTGGAGCCGACGAAAGGGATAATCCGCCTGTGAGCGTTCATGTGGCAGGCGACCTCAACGATGTACTGGATCACCTTTCCAGCGCCACCGACGTGACACTTCTCGCCGGCGGCACGGACCTCATGGTCGACCTCAACTTCGGCCGAAAGCGCCCGGAGCGCGTCGTTGCCATCGATCGCGTACCGGAGCTCGCTCGGCTCGAGCGCAACGGC
>DATDEH010000124.1 GCA_036523395.1 Candidatus Limnocylindria bacterium
ATGACGGCGTCGAAGACCGAGTTCCGCCGCAAGCTCGATCGCGCCCTCGACTCTGACAAGCTGCGGGTCGCGCTCCACCGCGCCCTCCCGGCTCTCGGTCTGCGCCGTGAAGACCGGATGCGCGAGATCGACTGGCCGAAGCTGCGCGAGGACCTCACGAAGCGGAAGAAGCGCGCGATCGATGACCTGCCCGCGCTCGTCGACCAGTTCACGCGCGAGGCCGAGGCGGTCGGCGCGAAGGTATACCGCGCCGTCGACGCCGAGGAGGCGCGTCGGGTCGTGACCGCGATCTGCCGCGCCAAGAAGGCGAAGCTCGTCGTCAAGTCGAAGTCGATGGCGACCGAGGAGATCCTGCTCAACGAGCACCTCGCCGCGAACGGCATCACCGCGGTCGAGACAGACCTGGGCGAGTGGATCATCCAGCTCGCCGGCGAGCGTCCCTCGCATCTCATCGCGCCGGCGATCCACAAGACGCGCGAGGAGATCGCGGCGCTCTTCTCGAAGGTCGTCGGGCATCCGGTGAGCGACGACACGGCGTCTCTTGTGGCGGTCGCGCGCGAGGAGCTCCGCGCTTCGTTCCTGAAGGCGGACATCGGCATCACCGGCGGCAACATCCTCATCGCAGACACGGGCACCCTCGTGCTCGTCACGAACGAGGGCAACGCGGACCTGGCGACGAGCCTGCCAGCCGTTCACATCGCGATCGTGGGCGTGGAGAAGGTCGTCGCGTCGTTCGACGACGCCGCCGCCGTGCTGAAGCTGCTCGCGCGCAGCGCGACGGGTCAGAAGATCAGCACGTACACGCAGTTCATCACCGGACCATCGCGATCCGCGGACATCGAGCTCAAGACACAGATCGGAGTCCACGGTCCGAAGGAGCTGCACTTCGTCCTCATCGACAACGGCCGCACCGCGATGCGCGAGGATCCGGCCTTCCGCGAAGCGCTGCGCTGCATCAAGTGCGGCGCGTGCAGCAACGTGTGCCCCACGTATCAGGTGGTCGGGGGGCATGTCTTTGGCCACATCTACACCGGGCCCATTGGGCTGGTCGTTTCGCCGTTCCATCACGGGCTCGACAGCGTCGCGTACGAGCAGCAGATGTGCGTCGGCTGCAACGCCTGCGACACGGTCTGCCCGGTGGGCATCCCGATCGCATCACTCATCACCGACGTGCGCGCGCTCGCGGTCCAGCGCACTGGCATCTCGTGGTCCAAGCGGATCGCGCTTTCGCAGTGGACCTCACCGCAGCGCATCGACCGCATGACTGGCTGGCTCTCCGCCCTACAGGGCCCCCTCCGTCACGGCAGCCTCGTGCGCCTGCCGTTCGGTGACCTCGGGAAGGAGAAGAGCCTCCCCGCCGTCGCCGAGCAGCCGCTCCATTACCGGGCCCGCGAGATCACGCAGACGAACCCGACCGATCCAGTCGTCCATGTGGGCCTCTTCCCGTCATGCATCGTCGATCACTTCCTGCCCGGAGCCGGGTACGCGGCCGCACGAACACTGCAGGCGCTCGGCGCCGACGTGCACGTGGTCGAGGGCCGCAGATGCTGCGGCCTACCGCACATGAACAGCGGCGACCGGCAGAACGCTCGGATGATGGCGAAGGAGATGATCGCTGCGCTCGAGCGCGTCCAGGCCGACCGGCTCGTGGCGCCGTCGTCCTCGTGCGCGATCACGATGGCGCAGGACTACGAGCGGATCCTCGCCGACGAGCCCGAGTGGGCTGAGCGCGCGCGCCGGCTCGGCGAGCGCATCGTGTCCTTCACTGGATTCGCGTACGACCTCGCGATCGAACGCGGCGCGACCGGCCGCCACCTTGCGATCCGCGCGACGTACCACGACGCCTGCCAGTCGGCGAACGTGCTCAATCTGCACGACGAGCCGCGCGAGCTGCTGCGTCGGGTCGCGGGTGTCGAGCTCATCGAGATGGCGGATTCGGCGGTGTGCTGCGGATTCGGTGGGACGTTCTCGTTCGAGCATCCGGACGTCGCGAACTTCGTGCTCGAGACCAAGCTCGCGAACATCGCCGCGACCGGCGCCGACATCGTGATCACCGACAACCCCGGATGCCTCACGCACCTGCGCGGCGGCCTCGACGCGCGAAATCAGCGCGTCAAGGTACGGCACATCGCGGACGTTCTCTGGGAGTCGCTGGCCGCGCCGGACTAGGTGCTAGCCACGGCCTCCGCATGCGCAGCCGCCGCCGAGCGTCGGGTTCTTCACGAGGAAGCCCGTGCCCTCCGGCCCATCGACGAAGTCGATGATCGCGCCATCTGCGAAGGGCTGGCTGACCGGATCGACCGCCAGCGGAATACCCGCGACATCGCTCACGGTGTCCTGATCATCCGCGTTGGCGTCGAACGCGAGTCCGAACTGCGTCGAGCAGCAGCTCTTGCCGGCGACATACATCCGAAGGAAGGCGCGCGAAGGGTCCGTGCCGCGGATCTCGCGGAGCTTCTCGGCGGCTACGGGCGTCATCTCGATCATTGCTTCACCTCTGCCGGATATCGGTCGCCGGCACCATGGTACCCGAGGACTCAGCCCGCGGCGATCCGCCTGGGCTCGGCCACGTTCTCGAACCGGTCGCTCTGCTCGTTCCAGCGGTGCAGCAAGGTCGCCTTCGGCTTGCCGCCACGCACCGCTTCGATCTCGTGGACCGTCGCGATGACCCGTCGGTCCGGGTACTCCACGCTGGCGCCGAGCGAGCGGATGTACACGACAAGCTCGAGCTTCTGCGCGTCGTCGTCGGGTACGCGGTTGTCGCCGGTGATCTGCCCCATGGCCTCTTCCATGCTCGGCGCGTGGAGAGCGGTCGCCAGGGAGACGCCGCCGCCGACGCCCGCGAACACCTTGCGCACGGGAGCTCCCCAGATGTACCCGTGCTGCATCATCCGCGCGATCTCGGGCACGACGATGTAACCGCCGTTGCTCACGGCAAGGAGTCGAGGGACATCGGTGCCGTCGTCCTCCACGGTCTGGATCGGAGTGCCCTTCGGCGCGTGGGCGAGCATCGCCCGCAGCACGGTCGTCTTGCCTGCGAAGCGCGGGATCGCGACGACGAGGTACGAGTGACGGCCCTTAGCCGTTAAGCGCAGCGTCGCGGCGATGTCCTCTGACATCGTCCGGTTCGCGACGAGGTCGTCGAGGGTCGGGGCCTTCTCGGGCTCGGTCATGGCGTCACGAACATCTGCGTGAACATGCGCCCGTACGGGCCGGCCGAGATCACGCCGATCGCCATGTGCGTGAACTCGGGACGCAGGATGTTCTCGCGGTGGCCCTGGCTCTGCATGAGACCGCGGTGCGCGACGGACACCGACTGCGCGTAGGCCAGGTTCTCACCGGCCCGCGAATATGCGATGCCCGCCGCCTTCAGGCGATCGAAAGGCGACCCGTTCACGGGCGACTGATGCGCGAAGTACTTCAGCTTGAACATCTCCTCCGAGTGCTGACGCGCCACGGGCAGGAGGCGGTCGTCCCATTGCAGCTTCGCCAGGCCGACGGCGGCCCGCTCGTCGTTCACCAGGTCGAACATCTGGCGTTCCGCCACCGCATCGGCCGCAAGCTGGAGGTTGCTCGGGAGATCGAGCGACTCGCTCTGGTCCTCACCGAGCTTGGTGACGAAGAGCGGAACGGTCTCGCCCAGCTGGCCGGAGAGCTTCGCGAGCGTCGGCTGGAACTCGCTGATCTGATCGATGAGGGCGCGCGCGATGCGCGAGCTCTCGACCGAGGCCTTGAGATCGCTGCTGACCGGCGATACGACGAATGCGGCCAGCACGATCGCGATGACGAACAGCGCCCGAGCCGCCGCGGGAAAGATGCCGCCGACGCGGTCGGCCTTTTCGAGCGCGGGCGCGCGGTGCACCGCTCGCACGATGGGCGTGAGCGCGAAGTGGCCCGCGATCGAAAAGAGTCCTTCGACGATGACCAGTACGACGATGAAGCCGATCGGCTGCGCCGTGACGGGAGAGACGCCGAAGTTCTCGATGAGGCGAGCGGCCTGGGATTGGAACAACACCGCAGCCGCGAATGAGACGATCCATGTCGCAAGTCCGTACGCCGTGGCGATGAATCCGGAGCGATAACCGGCCCAGATCGCGGCGGCGATGAGCAAGATGATCGCTGCGTCGATCAAAGAGAACGGATTCACCTGCGTCTGATGCTAGCGATAGAGACGAGCGCGACACTTCGAGACACGTGAGTCGGCGCCGCGGGTGACGCGGCGAGACACATGCTCGCGAGCGAGAGTGGAGGGGCCCCCGCCGGCAGCGGAACGTCGAGCACACGGTGAGGCGGGGAGGCCAACTCGCGAGCGAGCGGTGCGAGCCGCGGCAGGACCCGCGGCGCCGTCCACAGGCCTAAGCGATCCCGCGCACCTCGCCGGTCGC
The DNA here is from genome assembly GCA_036523395.1 of Candidatus Limnocylindria bacterium. NCBI lineage: Bacteria > Bacillati > Chloroflexota > Candidatus Limnocylindria > Candidatus Limnocylindria bacterium. The sequence goes on from DATDEH010000124.1 coordinate 4,386, forward strand.
GAGCAGCTCGCGTAGATAGCGTCCCGTGAAGGACCGCCGTGATCGCGCGACGGCTTCCGGAGTCCCCTCGGCGATGACTTCGCCACCGGCCTTGCCGCCTTCCGGACCGAGATCGATGATCCAGTCGGCGGTCTTCACGACGTCGAGGTTGTGTTCGATCACGACGACGGTGTTCCCGGCATCCACGAGTCGATGCAGAACGTCGAGCAGGCGCTCGACGTCGGCGAAGTGCAGACCCGTCGTCGGCTCGTCGAGGATGTACAACGTCCGTCCGGTCGCGCGCCGCGAAAGCTCGGTCGCGAGCTTGATGCGCTGCGCCTCACCCCCGGAGAGGGTCGTCGCGGGCTGACCGAGATGGATGTAGCCAAGGCCGACGTCGTTGAGCGTCCGCAGCTTCGACTCGCAGGCCGGGATGTTGGTGAAGAAGGCGAGAGCCTCTTCCACCGTCATCTCGAGCACGTCGGAGATCGACTTTCCCTTGTATCGGATCTCGAGCGCCTCGCGGTTGTAGCGCTTCCCGCCGCAGACCTCGCACGGCACGTACACGTCGGGTAGGAACTGCATCTCGATCTTGATGATCCCGTCGCCGGCGCAGGCCTCGCACCGTCCGCCCTTCACATTGAAGGAGAAGCGGCCCGCGGTGTAGCCACGAAGGCGCGCCTCCGGGATCGCGGCGAAGAGATCGCGGATCGGCGTGAAGAGACCGGTGTACGTCGCGGGGTTCGAGCGCGGCGTGCGGCCGATCGGCGACTGGTCGATGTCGATGACCTTGTCGATGTTGTGGATCCCCTCGATCTTTTCGTGCGCACCGGGGCGCTCCTTCGCCTTCGAGAGCACCTGGGCCAAGCGCCGGTAGAGGACTTCGTTCACGAGCGTGCTCTTTCCGGATCCAGAAACGCCGGTGACGGAGACGAAGACGCCGAGCGGGATGCGTACGTCGATGTTCTTCAGGTTATGTTCGCGCGCGCCGCGAACGATGATCGCGTCGCCCTTCGCCGAGCGGCGATGCGTTGGCATCGGAATGCGGCGCCGACCGGAGAGATACGCACCGGTCAGCGAGCGCGGCTCGCGCAGGATCACCTCGAGCGGACCCTCCGCGACGACCTCGCCGCCGTGCTCGCCTGCGCCCGGGCCGATGTCGATGATCCAGTCGGCCGTGCGGATGGTCTCCTCGTCGTGCTCGACCACGATGATCGTGTTCCCGAGGTCGCGCATGCCGAGAAGGGTGCGGATCAGCTGCGCGTTGTCGCGCTGGTGCAGGCCGATCGACGGCTCGTCCAGGATGTACAGCACGCCCATCAGCCCTGAACCGATCTGGGTGGCGAGCCGGATGCGCTGCGCCTCGCCGCCCGAAAGCGTCGTGGCCGAGCGATCCACCGTGAGGTAGTCGAGGCCGACGTCGACGAGGAAGCCCAATCGCGTGCGGATCTCCTTGAGCACCTGCTTCGCGATCTGGCGGTCGCGAGACTTGAGCCCGCCCTTCTCGCGCTCGAGCGCTGACACCCAGTCGAGTGCCTCGCTCACGGTGAGCGCGGTGACATCGACGATGCTCTTGGCGAGGATCGTGACCGCGAGCGCCTCGGGCTTGAGCTTGCGGCCCTGGCATACGGGGCATGGCCGCTCGCTCATGTACTTCTCGATGTCCGCGCGGATGAACTCGGAGGTCGTATCGCGGTGCTGGCGCTCGAGCCAGGGGATGATCCCCTCCCACTCGTACTCGTACGAGCGGCGCTGACCGCTGCGGTTCTCGTACGACAGCTTGAGTGGCTCTTCCGTCCCGCGCAGCAGCGCATCGATCGCCTTCTTCGAAAGGTCCTTGACCGGCGTGTCGAGAGAGAACTTGAACCGGCGCGCGAGCCCTTCGATGATCGCCATCCGGTACTGCGCCGTGCCGCCTGACTTTTGCCACGGCAGCACGGCGCCCTGCTTCAGCGAGAGGTCGGGGTTCGCCAGCACGAGCTCCGGATCGGGTTCGAGCTTCGTGCCGAGGCCGGTGCACGCCGGACACGCGCCGTGCGGGGAGTTGAAGGAGAACATTCGGGGCTCGATCTCGCCGATCGAGAAGTCGCCCTCGGGGCACGCCAGGCGCTGGCTGAACAGACGCTCCTTTGACTGGGGCTCGGACCGGGCCGGCGAAGCCGGGCCGGTCCGCGCGTCAGCTTCGGCGACCATGACCAATCCCTCTCCGAGCCGTAGCGCCGTCTCGACCGAGTCCGTGAGCCGCGAGCGGTCGGCGTCGCCATCGTCACCGCGCTTCAGCACGATGCGGTCGACGACGACCTCGAGCGAGTGCTTCTTCATCTTGTCGAGCGTGATGTCCTCGCTGAGGTCGCGGACGGTCCCGTCCACCCGCACCCGCGCGAAGCCGCCGCGCCGAGCCGTCACGAGCAGCTGCTGGTGCTCGCCCTTCCGATCGCGAACGAGGGGTCCGAGGATGAGGAGCCGCGAGCCCTCTTTGTATTCGCGGATCTGGTCGACGATCTCCTGGACGGTCTGCGCGACGATCGGGACACCATGGTTCGGACAGTGCGGCACTCCGACACGCGCGAACAGCAGGCGGAGGTGGTCGTAGATCTCGGTGACCGTACCGACCGTCGATCGCGGGTTGCGCGTGGTGCCCTTCTGGTCGATCGACACGGCCGGCGAGAGGCCCTCGATGAAATCGACGTCGGGCTTCTCCATCTGTCCCAGGAACTGCCGCGCGTACGCCGACAGCGACTCGACGTAGCGGCGCTGTCCCTCGGCGTAGATCGTGTCGAACGCGAGCGACGACTTCCCCGACCCCGACAGACCCGTGATCACGACCATCTTGTCGCGCGGGATCTGGATGTCGATGTTCTTGAGGTTGTGCTCGCGCGCGCCTTTGACGTGGATGTGCGTGACGGGCATCACTCGCGCTCTCGCGGCGTCTCGCCGATGCGAACGATGCGCGCGTAGCGCCGGAACTCCTGGGGCGGTTGAGCCTCCGCGCCGGTGGACCCCTCCCCGGGACGTGGCCCGATCCGCGCGCCGACCGGTGCCGGTTCCGCGGGAGGCCCGCTCGGTCCGCTGCGATAGAAGCGCGTCTCGCCGCCCCGTGTGTCGCTCAGTACCGCGCGAAGGTAGAGCAGCCATAGCACCGTGCTGACAACGCCGCCGGTGAGCGTGTCGGCCACTCCCTGACGGAACGAGTCCTGGGGCAGTGGCAGCAGCGAATTCGCGAGAAGCTGATAGAGACCAGCCGGCAGCAGCGCGATCGCGCCAACGCCGAAGACGACAGTCCCGAGCAGGTGATACGCGCGCCGTAGCCCGCCGTGATCCGTGACGCTCGCGCCACGCGGGAACATCGCGTTGCGGCCGGCACGATGGGCGCCATAGAAGAGAGCGCCGAAGACCGTGAATGTCGCGCCGCGCAACAGGTCTTCCTGACGTCGGCGGTCGTTCTCCAGCTGCTGGCGCTGGATCACATCTGCCGGGATCGGCTCTGGTGGGCACGGGACTCCGGCCGGACACGGACGCGCGATGGGCGGGACGGGACTGCCGCCGTAGACGATCTGGTTCCCCACTGCATACGCGAGGGCGCCGTTGAGAAGCGCCGACAGGCCGAACGCGAGCGCGATCACGCCGGCGAACGAGCCAAGATAGAGATACGCCCGCAGCACGGTATTGCCCGACAGATCGAAGCCGTCGCGCCCGCGCTGGAACGCGATGACCCCGATGATCACGAACACCGCGAGCACCGCAACGGGGATGAGGATCGTGAGCATCAGCCTCCCCTCCGGCGTCTGCTCATGACGCGCTTTGTCGTGCGGGGGCTGGTGGACATTCCCGAATCATCGATGCCTTCTGGTCCGCTCTGCAGGACCTGCAGCCCGCGGAGATCGACGATCTCGTCTCGCAAGGCGGCCGCCTTCTCGAAAGCGAGCTCCTTCGCGGCGGCCTTCATCTGCAGCTCGAGATCCTTGATGAGCCGCGCCAGCTCGTCCTTTGGCAGCTCCCCGGCGGCGATCGGGCGGCCGCCCTTCTCGTAGACGCTCTCGACGTCGGCGACGTGGCGCAGCCGCATGCCGACATCGCGGATCGCCTTCACCACGGTCTGGGGGTCGATGCCGTGCTCTGTGTTGTACGCGAGCTGGACCTCACGCCGGCGCTCCGTCTCATCGATCGCCGCCCGCATCGAGGCCGTCATGCGGTCCGCGTACATGATCACCCGGCCCTCGACGTGCCGCGCAGCGCGTCCGATGACCTGGATCAACGAACCCTCCGAACGCAGATATCCCTCCTTGTCGGCGTCCAGGATCGCGACGAGAGTGACCTCCGGAAGATCGATCCCCTCGCGAAGAAGGTTCACGCCGACGACCACGTCGAATACGCCGAGTCGGAGGTCGCGAAGGATCTCGACCCGCTCGATCGTCTCGATCTCGGAGTGGAGGTACTGGACCTTGATGCCCATCTCACGCAGGTAGTCGGCGAGGTCCTCGGCCATCTTCTTCGTGAGCGTCGTGACGAGGGCGCGCTGCCCTCGATCGACGCGCAGCCGCAGCTCGGCGAGCAGGTCGTCGATCTGGCCGTCCGTCTTGCGGACCTCTATCTCGGGATCGATCAGGCCGGTCGGCCGGATGATCTGGTCCACGACCTGGCCGGAACGCTGGACTTCGTACGCGCTTGGGGTGGCCGAGACGAAGATCGTCTGATCGAGGCGCGCCTCGAACTCCTCAAAGGTCAGGGGACGGTTGTCGAGCGCGCTCGGGAGACGGAACCCGTATTCGACGAGGATCTGTTTGCGCGACCGGTCGCCTCCCCACATGCCGTGCACCTGCGGGATGCTGATGTGCGACTCATCGACGAACATCAGGAAGTCCGGCGGGAAGTAGTCGAGCAGCGTCCACGGGCGACTTCCCGCGGGCCGGCGAGACAGGTGTCGCGAGTAATTCTCGATCCCCGCACAGCTGCCCGTCTCGCGCATCATCTCGATGTCGAAGTTCGTCCGCTGACGCAGCCGCTGCGCCTCGAGCAGCCGTCCGCCGTCCTCCAGCTCCTTCACCCGGTCGACCAGCTCCGCCTCGATGTCGCGGATCGCCTCCATGAGCTTCTCGCGCGGCGTCACGAAATGGCGGGCTGGATAGATGTCGATGCGGTCCCGTTCCGCGAGCACCTCGCCGGTCAGCGGGTCGAGCTCCGTGATGCGATCGACGTCGTCGCCGAAGAACTCGACGCGCACGGCCAGCTCCTCGTACGAGGGCTGTATCTCCAAGGTGTCGCCCATGACCCGGAACTTGCCGCGAACCAGGTCCGTGTTCGTCCGCTCGTACTGGATGTCGACGAGGTGGCGGAGGACCGTGTCCCGTCGCACGCGCTCGCCCTTGTTGAGGCGCACCGTGACGGCGCCGTAGTCGACCGGCGCGCCGAGGCCGTAGATGCACGAGACCGAAGCGACGATGAGCACGTCCCGCCGCTCGAAGAGCGCTCGTGTCGCGGCGTGGCGCATCCGGTCGATCTCCTCGTTTCGCGAGGAGTCCTTCTCGATGTACGTGTCGCTGCGCGCGATGTACGCCTCGGGCTGGTAGTAGTCGTAGTACGAGACGAAGTACTCGACGGCGTTCTTCGGGAAGAACTCTTTGAACTCCCCGTAGAGCTGGGCCGCGAGGGTCTTGTTGTGCGCGAGCACCAGCGACGGGCGGCCGGCCTCGGCAATGACCTTCGCCATCGTCACCGTTTTTCCCGAACCGGTCACGCCGCGGAGCGTCTGCGACTTCATGCCCTCGCTCAGGCCACGGCTCAGCGCTGCTGATGCCTTGGGCTGGTCGCCGGCCAGATCCCAGGGCAGCACGAGGTCGAACGGCGCACGGCCGCTGGGCCTGTCTATCGGTACCTGAAGGATCTCGCTCTTGGGCACGGGCGCCTCATTCTAGAACGCATGTTCGGTGACGGCCACAGCTCCCCCGACTCTCCCGATTGTCGCGCACCAGCCAACCATCTGCCGCGTTTTTCCCACCAAAGCGCTATTGCGGTACCCCATACCGCTCCCTAGCGTCACCAGTGCTCTCTAGGAAGGGACGGCCACCACTGGAAAAGCTCCGTACTCTTGTACACAGCGAGGAAGGGCAGAACCTCGTTGAGTTCGCCCTACTGCTGCCTGTGCTGTTGTACATCCTCATGGGGATCATCCAGTTCGGCTTGATCTTCGCCGTGTACGTGACGATCAACAACTCTGTCCGCGAAGCCGCCGGGTGGGGCTCGATCTACGTGTACGACAACACCATCGGCAACACGAACAACGACACGGCCCGAAACAACGGCATGGTCGACCGGATGTACCAGTCCCGCGGCATCCTGAGCATGGCGCCGCGCGGTGGCTCGACCGGCAACTTCAGCACGGCGAGCACCGGAACGCTCGCAGCCGCGTCGTGCCCGGTCCAGACGCCCGCCCCCGTGTTCGGCTGGTACTACGGCGCGACCAGCACGAACCCGGATGTAACGATCTGCTACTCCGTCCCGGCCGGCGTGACCGTGAACGACCCGCGACGCGGGTACTACCTCGACGTCGAGACTTGGTACCACTTGCAAGTTTTCATCCCGCTGCTCCAGCAGTTCCTTCCAGACGACCCGGTGAAGGGTTCGCCGTGGATCCGACTGCCTGGGCGCATCACGGTCGTTGTCAATTAGGAAGCAGCATTCAGGCAAGACCGTCGTTAATCCATTGAGGAATCGCTAGAGTCCGTTAGGGACAGCAGCACAACAGAGGAGAGGGACAACAAGTGCAGGACGGTTCACGCCGCCGCGCGCGGCTCATTCTCATCGTTGGTGTCGCGCTCGCGCTCGTCGCGGGCGTGGGCACGTTCGTGTACGCATCGGGGGCCAAGAGCGACCAGCCGGTCGCCGTGCCTACGGTCGCTGTGCTCGTCGCGGCGCGCGAGATCCCTGCCAAGACGACGCTCACCTCCGCGGACGTGAAGCTGCAGGAGTTCAACGTCGACGCCAAGCCGGCCGCCGCGATGACCTCCGCCGAGCAAGCACTTGGCAAGATCACGATCCAGAGCATCAGCGTCGGCGAGCCGATCCTGCCGACGAAATTCGCCGACCCGAAGAACCCGTCGTTCGTCGTGATGCCCGCGAGCTTCATCGGGCCCGACGGCGCCCCGGTGGCGAACTCGCCGAACTTCCGCGCGATGTCGATCACCGTTCCCGACGCGAACGCGGTCGGCGGCTCCGTTCTGGTCGGTGACCTCGTCGACCTCGTGTTCACCATGCAGTTCGACCCACAGCAAAAGCTTCAGCGGCCGACGCCGCAGCAGACACTCGACTTCAGCTCGAAGATCATCCTGGAGCGCTTACCGATCCTCGCCCGCCTCGCGAGCGTCTACACGATCCGTGTCGACGCCCTGACGGCCGAGCGCATCGCGTACCTACAGTCCGCGGGTGGTCAGATCGCGTTCCTGCTGCGCGCACCGAAGGACGAGCGGGCCAGTGGCTCGACGGGTGCGACGTTCGGGGACATCTACACGAACTTCCGCGTCAAGATCCCGGAGAAGATCAACCCATAGCGGTCTAGCCGCGGGGCGCGGACCGGAGACGCTCCCAGGCTTCGCGCACACGTGTACGTGTCGCGTCGCGGTCGCCGTCGTTCACGATCACGACGTCGGCCGCGGCGCGGAACTCCTCTTCACTCGCCTGCCGCGCCAGACGCAGCTCGGCCTCTGGCTGCGGTAGGCCGCGCGCGCGAAGCCGCTCGATCAGCAGGCCGCGCGGCGCGACCACGATCCAGATCTCATCGCAGACGCTCCGCAGATCCGACTCCAGGAGCTTGATGGCCTCGACGACCATCACGTCGCCGTCTCGCAGCATCTTGCGCGCCTCCAGGATCCGCGCGACGACCCTGGGGTGCATGATCCGCTCGAGTCGCGCAAGTTTCTTCGGATCGCTGAAGACCTCTGCCGCGAGCTTCGCGCGGTCGATCTCCTTGTCCTCGCCGAGCACGCCGGTCCCGAACGTCTGCACGATCGCGCTGTAGCCGACGGTGCCGCGCGACTGCTCGTCGTGAACGATCGCGTCAGCATCGATCACCTTCGCGCCGAGCTCGCGCAGCATCGCTGCGACGAGCGACTTGCCGGATCCGATCTGGCCGCTTAGGCCGACGACGCGCGAGCTCACTCCTTCTCGGCCTCGCTGACGCGGGTCCACTCCGCATACAACTCCTTGAGCGAGCGCTCGAGGGCGGCGTGCTCTTCGCCGACGCGGCGGGTCTCGAGGTAGTTGCCGCTCAGAGCGATCTGGGCGACCTTCTCCGTGAGCTGCTTGAGTTGGAGTTCCATCGCGGAAATCCTTGCTTCGAGCGCGCGCGTGCCACTGACGCGCCGGAGCGGCGATGCCGTCGCGCGGTTTCGCGCGGTCGGGCGGGTCCTGCCGCGGCTCGGGGTCCCCGCTCGGGAGTTGGCCTCCCCGCCTGCATCGCGAGCTCGCCGTTCCTCTGCGGGCGGGGCCCCTCCACTCTCCCTCGCGGGAATCCCGCTCGCCGCGTCACCCGCCCGCCCGACCGCCGCGCTCACGTATTCGACGACCGGGGCGTCGCGTCCGGCTGCGCGCTCACGCTGATAGGCCGTCCAGCCCCCCTCAAAGCGACGGAGAAGGCCGCCATTGATCAGCCAGAGCTCTGAGGCAAGTTTGTCGATGAAGTAGCGGTCATGACTCACGAATACCAGCGTCCCCTCGTAATCGGTCAGCACTGCCTCGAGCTGTTCGCGCGCTGCGAGGTCGAGATGATTCGTGGGCTCGTCGAGCACGAGGAGATTCGCGTGTCGCAGCGACAGGCGGGCCAGCGCGAGCCGGCTTCGTTCGCCGCCTGAGAGGACTGCGACCGACTTCGCCACGTCGTCGCCACGAAAAAGGAAGCGCGCGAGCAGGTTGCGTGCTTCCTGGTCGTCCATGGCGCCGGCGGCGCGCATCGCTTCGAGAACGGTCTGATCGCCGGTCAGCTCTGCCTGGGCCTGCTCGAGGTACGCCACGCGCGCGCCAGGCGCGGCGCTCACGTAGCCGTCGAGCGGCGTCAGATCCCCGACCAGGGTCCGCACCAAGGTCGTCTTTCCCGCGCCGTTCGGTCCCACGAGCGCCACGCGCGCGTCCCGGGCGACCCGCAGCGGACCGGCGCGCATGACCGGATCGCCGTAGCCGACCGCGAGCGCGGTCGTCTCAAGGACCGTCTCGCTGCCGAGGTCCGCGGCCTCGAGGCCCCAGCTGTGGCGCGTTGACTGTGTGGGCGCCTCGATACGCTCGACGCGCGCGAGCTTCTTCCCGCGGCCGCGCGCCTCCTTCGAGCGCTGCCCGGCGCCGTATCGGCGGATGAACTCTTCGGTCTTCGCGATCTCTTCGGCCTGGCGCGCATGCGCGCGCATCTGCGCCGTCTCGCGTTCGAGCCGCTGGCGCGCGTAGTGCGAGTAGCCGCCGCGGTACTCGACGACCGTCAGGTCCTCGATCGACAACGTGCGCGACGTCACGCGATCGAGGAACCAGCGGTCATGCGATGAGATGAGGCATGTCGCATCTTGCTCGACCAGAAAGTTCTCGAGCCACTCGAGAGCGGCCACGTCGAGATGGTTCGTCGGTTCATCGAGGAGGAGGACGTCCGGATCGTCGAGGAGCAGGCGGGCCAGGCCGAGCCGTGTCCGCTCGCCACCGGAGAGGGTCGCCACGTCGCGATCGACGAGACCGCCGAGGCCAAGCCCACCGAGGATGCGCGCGAGCGTGCCTTCGAAGTCATAGCCGCCAGCGTGCTCGAAGTGGTGCTGCGCATCGGCGTAGCGCTCGAGCCGCTCGGGATCCCCGGTCGCGATCTGCCCTTCGAGATCGCGCAGCTCGCGCTCCAGTTCGCGCAGATGGGCTGCCGCGCCTCGCGCGTGCTCGATCACCGTTCCCGTCGCTTCGTCCAGCAGCTCCTGGCGCAGGAAGCCGACGCGGGTGCCACGCGCGTAGGCGACCGCGCCACGATCCGGTGCGTCGAGACCCGCCGCGATCCGCAGGAGCGACGTCTTTCCCGTCCCGTTCGGACCGACGAGGCCGACCCGGTCACCCTGCGCGACACGGAACGACACGTCCTTCAGGACCTCGCGCTCGCCGTACCACCGCGCGACGGCCTGGACCGAGAGCACGCTCACGGCCGGATCCGGGGCGGGTCGACGCCCGGACCCAGGACATGCCAGCGCATGTGTGGGGTCACGCCGGGTGCGGCAGCGTTGGCTCGGACGAAGAAGCCAGCCTTGTCGAGGCCGCGCTTCTTGCCTTCGGCGTCCAAGTAGCTCGACCTGTCGAATTCCGGCATCCGTTCATTGTCGTCGCGGCGCCCGCTGGCACCGCGGGCAGTGGAAGGTCCCGCGCCCGCCGACGACGGTGCGCACGACCGCGCGGCCACAGCGTGGACACGGATGGCCCGCGCGGTCGTACACCTGGAACTCGCGCTGCATCCGGCCCTGGCCGCCGCGCGCGTCGAGATAGTCGCGGCGCGACGCGCCGCCGAGGCGGATGCCCTTGCGGAGCACGAAGCGCAGCGCCTCGCGCAGCTTGGCGACTTCGTCGGGTCGGAGCGAGCCGGCGGTCCGCAGTGGATGGATACGCGCGCGCCACAGCGCCTCGATGTCGTAGATGTTGCCCACTCCGGCGATGCCGCGCTGGTCGAGGAGCAGCGGCTTGATCGCGGACCGGCCGCGCAGCTGCAGGAACTCGCGCAGCCAGCGGGTCGTGAAGCGCGGGGTCAGCGGCTCGATGCCAAGCACGCGGTGGAGTGGAACGCCCGGCCGAGAGCGCGGGCGCTCGCCGTCCTCCGCGAGGTCCGCCCGGTCCACGATCGCCATCCGACCGAACTTCCGCGTGTCCGAGAAGCGCAGAACGGTGCCGTCGTCGAATCCGATCGAGGCGCGGACGAACGTGTCGTCGGGCGCGCCGGGCCCGCGGAACAGGAGTTTGCCGGTCATGCGCAGCGACACGATGAGCGCCTCACCTCCGTCCAGCTCGAGGACGACGAACTTGCCCCGCCTGCCGACGCCCGTGATCGCGCGTCCCTTCAGCCGCGACGCGAAATGCGCGGCGGGCACCGGCTCGGTCACGCGATGCCAGAACGACTCGAACGACGCGATGCGCCGCCCGATGACCATCTCGCGCAGCTGCCGCGCGATCGTCTCGACCTCGGGCAGCTCAGGCATGTGCGGCGGCTGGCTGCGGGATCCGCGTCATCTCGTCCCAGTTCGTGCCGACGCGCACGTCGACGATGACGGGAACATCGAGCGCATAGGCGGCGGACATCTCGTCGCGAAGGATCTGCGCGGTCGCGTCCACGGCATCTTTCGGAAGCTCCACGACGAGCTCATCGTGCACCTGCAGCATGACGCGCGCCTCGGACTCCATTTCGGCGAGACGGTCGTACACGCGGCGCATCGCGATCTTCATGATGTCGGCGGCCGTCCCCTGGATCGGCATGTTGATGGCCATGCGTTCGGCCGCATTGCGGACCGCCGAGTTGCGACTGGTCATGTCCGCGATGTAGCGGCGGCGGCCGAGAAGCGTCTCGACGTAGCCCTGCTCGGCGCAGAATGCCTTGGTCTCGATGATGTAGCGCTGGACCTGCGCGTACCGCTTGAAGTACTCATTGATGAAGCGCTGCGCCTCCTCGCGCGGCATCCCCATGCGCCAGGCAAGGCCGAAGTCGCTCATGCCATAGATGATCCCGAAGTTGAGCATCTTCGCGACGTCGCGCTGCTCCCGGGTGACCTGGTCTTCGCTCACGTTGAAGCCGGCCGCTGCGGTCCGGCGGTGCACGTCGGCGCCTTCGCGGAAGGCGGCGGTCAGCGCGGGGTCACCGGACATGTGCGCAAGGACACGCAGCTCGATCTGTGAGTAGTCCGCGGCAAGCAGCACGAGATCCGCTCCGCCGGCGACGAACGCGCGGCGGATGCGCCGCCCGAGCGGTGTGCGGATCGGGATGTTCTGGAGATTGGGGTTCTTGCTCGACAGGCGCCCCGTGGCGGCGACAGCCTGGTCGAACGTCGTGTGCAACCGCCGCGTGTCCGGGTCGACGAGCGGGCCAAGGCCCTCGGCGTACGTCGAACGAAGCTTCTCGATCTCGCGGTACTCCAGGATCTTGTCGACCACCGGATGTGCGGTGCGCAGCTCCTCCAGCACCGCGGCGTCCGTCGAGTAGCCCGTCGCGGTCCGCCGGCCGCGCGGCAGCTTCAGCTCCTCGAACAAGAGCGAGCCGAGCTGTTTCGGCGAGTTGATCGGGAACTCGTGACCGACCGCGTCGTACGCCTCGCGTTCGATGCGCGCCACCTCACGTGCGAACTCCTGCCCCAACGACTGCAGGTAGGGCAGGTCGACAGCGATGCCGGCTTCTTCCATCTCAACCAGGACGTCCACGAGCGGGAGCTCGATCTCCGCGAAGAGCTTGCGCATGCCGAGACGATCGAGGTCTTCATCGAAGAGCGCGCCGAGCCGTGCCGCGGCGACCGCACCGGCGCCCGCGCGTGCGAGTCGCTCTTCCGGCGTCGGGACGCGGTGCGGATCCTTGCGGTCGGCCACCGGCAGGACCGGCACCTCGAGCTTGAGGCGCTCCGCCGAGAGGTCCTCGAGCGCGTGATAGCGGCGGCTCGCGTTCACCAGATATGACGCGAGCATCGTGTCCATCGTCACGCCGCGCAGCTCGGCACCGGCACGCCGGAGCGCGCGGCGCGCGGTCTTCGCATCGTGCGCGGTCTTGGCGACGCTCGCGTCGGCAAGGACGGACGCGATGGGCGCTGGAACGCCGGAGATCGTCGGCACGTACCAGGCGTCCTCTCCCACGGCGAGGCCAAGACCGAGCAGGACCGGGTGGCGACCGACGTCGACGTCAGCGTGCACCGCGACGCTCGACGCAGCGCGAAGCCGCGCCGCGACGTCGGCTGCATCCTCCGGACCGACGAGCGTGGTCGCGACGGGCGGCGCGGCGAGAGGCGCGGTGTCGAGGCCCAGCGCGAGCTGACCCGGCCGCGCGACCGGCGCCGGAGCGGGCGCGAGGTTGCCGTCGGCAGGCGGGAGTCGCGGGATGAGGCTGCGGAATTCGAGATCGCGGAAGAGCTCGAGCACGCCGGCGCGGTCGTAGCTGCGGAAGCGCGTTGCCGCGACGTCAAGCGTGACCGGCAGGTCAGTGATGATCCTGGACATCTCGCGGCTGCGGAAGACTTGGTCTTTGTTGGCGGCGAGACTCTCGCGCAGCTTCGGCGTGAATCGCGAGAGTTCCTCGTACACGCCTTCGATCGAGCCGTTCTCCGCAATGAGCTTCGCGGCAGTCTTCTCGCCGACGCCGGGGACGCCGGGGATGTTGTCCGTCGTGTCGCCCTTGAGGGCTTTGAAGTCGATCATCTGGTCGGGCCGCAGGCCGTAGCGCTGCGCGATCTGCGCCTCGTCGTACACGACGGTGTTCTGGAAGCCCATTCGCGTCGTGAACAGCTTCGTGTTCGGTGTGACGAGCTGCAGCGTGTCGAGATCGCCCGACACGATGATGCTCTCGAGACCAGCCGCCTCCGCCTGCTTGGCCAGGGCGCCGATCACGTCGTCGGCCTCGAAGCCCGGGAGGGCGTAGATGGGCACGCCCAGCTTCCCGAGCAGCTCCTTGCAGCGCTCGAACTGCGGGCGGAGCTCGTCGGGCATCGGCTTACGCGTTGCCTTGTACGTCGCGTCGCGTTCGTGTCTGAAGGTCTTTTGGGGTAAGTCAAAGGCGGCGGCGATGTGCTGCGGCTTGATCTCCTCGATCGCCTTGAGCAGGATCGACGCGAAGCCGAAGGTCGCGTTCGAGAGCTCGCCCTTAGTGGTCGTCAGCGGCGGGATCGCGAAATAGCCGCGGTAGATGAGCGAGTTCGAGTCGACCAGGATGATGCGTTCGGGCATGTATCAAGTATGAGGACCGCGCGCCGCGGCCGTCGGTCAGACGGACGTGCGGAGGCGGCGATGCAGAACGATCGCGATCGCGCCGCTGATCAACGCGACCACGAGCCATAGCAGGGGATTCACGAGCGGAGAGCGCTGCGGCTCAGCGTTCGTGTGTCGGCCGGTGTCTTGTGGATTGAACGCCACCGCGCCTGGTGCGCCAGATGGTCCGGCGGTCGCCTGATCCGCGCGCGCGGTCGCATTGTCTGTTGCCGCGCCGCTGGGGGCTCGCGGGGCCGGCGACACGGTAGGGCTGACCGCGAATGCGGCGAACGGCGAGGCGGTGGGCGCGGGCACGCCCGTTGTCGTGGGCGCCCCGGCTGCCGCCGGTACCTGCTGTTTCGCGACGGCGTCGCGGCTGGCCTCGCTTGCGGTCGTGGCGGCGCCGCTGCTCGCCAGGAAGTTGATGTTCGAGACGAGCGAGCTCGCGATGAAGAGGAACGCGGCCGCACCGCTCGCGAGCGTCATGAGCGTGCGCAGCGGCGCAAGCCACGCGGGGACCGAGGAGAGACGCGGCACGAGCCGGCGCGACGGCATGGGGTCGGGGAGGGCCTGCAGGACGGCAACGGTGGCGCGCAACTGCGCGACGTGCGCGCGGCAAAGCGCGCACGTGTCGAGATGCCCGCGTACCGCGGCCTGGGCCGCAGGGGCGAGCGCGCCGTCGATGTAGGCCGAAAGCTCGGCGTGCGGATGCTCTTGCGTCACAGACCTCCTTTCCTACAGACGACGGAGGCGGCGTACGGTTCCATCATCCTTCGGGGCCCCGCCAACCACGGGCTATCAGGGTGTTCCGGACCGCCAACCGGCCGCGGTGGATACGTGACTTCACGGTCCCGATCTCGACCGACGTGATCACCGCGATCTCCTCGTACGCGAAACCCTCGACGTCGCGCAGCAACAGCGCGGTCCGCTGCTCGGCTGGCAGGGCCTCGAGCGCGGTCTCCACTGCGGCAAGCGCTTCGCGGTCGCCCGCGAGCTGCGTGAGGTCTGGTCCAGGGGCCACAGGCTCAGCCCACGTGACCTCGTCATCGTCCGGAGGATCCAGCGGAAGCTCGGGCCTCCGCTTGCGAGACCGCAGCTGATCGAGCGCACGGTTCGTACAGATGCGGAAGAGCCATGCGCGGAACGAGATGCCCTGGAACGAAGCGATCGAACGCCATGCTGAGAAAAGAGCGTCTTGCACGATGTCCTCCGCATCCGAGGTCGTGCCGACGATGCGCAATGCGTGCCGATAGAGCGCTCGCTCCTCTCGTCGCGCCAGATCCTCGAACGCTCGTGTGTCGCCCACGCGCGCGCGTTCGATGAGCAGTTGGATTTCACCATCCGAGGTCCCGCTCAACGCGCGCTCGGGATCGCGAATCCGCTAAAGTCCGTCCGCGTGGCAGACAGAAAGAAAAAGGTCGTCGTCATCGGCGAGGACGACGAGCCGATCGCGGTGTTACTGCGCGACGCCATCAGCGATGAGCCTGGATACCAAGCGGTGGTCGTGTCGGACGGCGCGCTGGTGCTCGAGACCGTACGCCAGGTCCACGCCGACCTCCTCATCCTCGACATCATGATGCCCGGTCTGAGCGGTCTCGAGGTCTACGACCGCGTCCGCGAGGATTCGAGTATCCGCGACATGCCGGTGCTGTTCGTCAGCGCGAACCTCCCGCTGTACGACCCCGAATTCAAACGGCGGAACATCACGACCGTCCTCACGAAGCCGTTCGATCTCAACGATCTCCTCCAGCGCGTGCGATCGCTCTGCCCGGCATGACGGGCAGCCGCGCACACAGCGCGGCGGATGCGGCACGATACGCGACCCTCGCCGGTGTCGCCACGCAGACCGCGGTCGCGGTCGGTGATGCGATCGTGCAGACCGAGGTGCAGATCGTGACCCGGAAGAAGGGCCGCGCCAACTTCGCGACCGCGGCCGACCACGCGGCGGAGAAAGCGATCATCGCGCGTCTTGCCGCGCACGATCCCGCCATACCTGTGCTCGCGGAGGAGAGCGCGAAGGCTAGGGTCCGCAGGGCCGAACGCCTGTGGGTCGTCGATCCGATCGACGGGACGCTGAACTTCAGCCGCGCGATCCCGTTCTACTGCGTCGTCATCGCGTACGTCGAAGGCGGACGGACGCGCGCGGCCGCCGTGCACGCGCCGCGCACCGGTGAGACGTTCACCGCCGCGGAGGGACGTGGCGCGACACGCAACGGCGTCGCGATCAGCGTTGGGTCCGTCACGAAGCTGTCGGAGGCGTTCGCTGTCGCGAGCCTCGCGTTCGGCGTGACGAAGAAGAAGGACTCGCGCTTCGTCGTGCTGAACTCCACGTGCGCGCGACTGCGGGTACTGGGGACCGCAGCGCTCGAGATGTGCTACGTCGCGATGGGGACGTTCGACCTCTTCGTGCACGAAGCGCTCTCGCCGTGGGACGTCGCCGCGTCGGCGTTCATCGCGCGCGAGGCGGGCGCGAGCGTGCTGTCGCTCAAGACCGGCGAGGATGCGGTGTGGGACGAGCGTCAGATCGTGATCGCAAATCCAAAGCTCGCGCGTGTGGCGATGAAGCTACTGAAGCGCCCATAGAATTGACCCTTGCGCCGGAGTGGCGAAATGGCAGCACGCGAAGGATTCAAAATCCTTTGGGCGCAAGCCCGTGAGGGTTCGACTCCCTCCTCCGGCACACGCTCGTCCGAAGAGATCTAAGGCTCGTACGTCGAGGCAGAATCGTCGATTCGTCTGCAACGTACCGACGCCAAACGTCGTGCTTCCGTCTCAGGTGAGGCGCCGAGGTATCTGCGTAAAGCTGAGTAAGTAGCTCGCGCGACGCTATCTTCGCGAACTCGAGCTTGTAGAGCGGGTGCTTGCGGGTCGCCCGATCGTCAACGCTGATTGCGCCACGGACTGAGAACGCACCATCCAGGCGTCTGGCTAGCCACTCCAAATGGGGTCTGCTCGCCGAGTAGAAACGCGTGACGAGTCGCGATGCCTTGTGGTTGGGATACCGCCGACGATTCGGTGCATGCCAGTAGCAGAGGATCGAACCGTCACCGTCGAGAAGACCCCGCGCCAGAGGCGCCAGGTGCTCGTCAGGTACATCGATCGCGGACAGTTTGAGGTCTTACGCGGCATCAGCCCGAAGCTTAGAAACCACGAGTGCAGCGGCCGGGTCGTGGATAGCGACCTGGTTCGTCCAAACACCGAAGCCACCGGGCTTGCGGTAGATCCGCGGTTGACGTCGCACGGCCGTTTTGAACTGATCGATGAGATCAAGCTCCTCCGATGTGAAGGAAACAATCGGTCTTCGGCCGTCCAGACACCCGTCCGTAGCGATGAGGCCGACTGCATATGCCGTCGCGGCCGACCAACTCCAACCAGTTTCGTGGTCCACGAGAGCTATGAGAGCGCATTAGGAACGATTTGTTAGCGCTTGACCACGGCTGTTTCATGCGACAAGCAGTCCCACGTTTGTGCGACACGCCTTACAGCGGTAGGCGCACTGTCACCGTCGTTCCCTTGTCCTCGCCGGGGCTCTCGAGCTGAAGCGAACCGCCGTGCGCTTCGGCGACGAGCTTCGCGACATGCAGGCCGATCCCCATCCCGGCGAACGTGGATGCCTTCCCCGCCCCCCGGGTGAACGCCCCACCAAGCCGCGACAGGTCGCCCTCGGGGATCCCGATGCCCTGGTCCGCGATGGCGATCTCCGCCGCTCCGTTCTTGCGCGCGAGCCGCACCGCAACCTGCCCACCGCGAGGCGAATATTTCACCGCATTCCCCACGAGATTCATGAGCAGCTGGTCGATCCGCGCCTGGTCACCGTCGTACGTGAGCGTCTCGGGCGCGTCGATCGCAAAGGAGTGCCGACCCTCTTCGCGCGTCGCGGCGACGTAGCGCCCAACGACATCGCGCAGCTCTCCCGCGAGGTCGAACGGCGCGTTCTCCAATTCGAGCTTCCCACGGCCGGCGCGCGACACGGAGAGAAGGTCGTTGACGAGGCCATTCATCCGATCGACCTGGCGCTCGATGGACTCCAGATTGCGCTCCAGCGCCTCGAGATCCATCGGAGTGCGGCGGTCCCGCGAACGCCGCAGCCGACCGAGCTGCAGCTGCGCGAGCGCCTTCAGCGGCGTGAGCGGGGTGCGCAGCTCGTGGGAGACGATCGACAGGAACTGCTCGCGCTCCCGATCCATCTCGTTGAGCTGTGTGAACAGCCTGGCGTTGGTGATCGCGATGGAGGCCTGGGCGGCGAGGATGTGCGCGAGATCGCGATCGATCTCGTCGAAATCGCGGTCCGGGCTCCGCGTGTAGATGTGGAGCGCCCCAAGCAGCTCACCTTCGCGAGCGATCGAGAGGGCGAGGACTTTCGCCAGGCCCTCGGCGCGGATCAATTCCGGGTTCCCGAGCGGCGCCGTGCGCAGGTCGCGCACCGCCACCGAACCGGGACGCTGGTAGTGGCGCAGCGCACGTTCGAGCGGGATGCGTTGGGACGCGGCGTAGTGGTCGGACAGGCCGCTGTAGCCACGGATGACAAGAGCGTTCTCTTCGTGGTCGACGACCATGAGCGACGCCGCGTCCGCGCTGTCCAGAGACCGCGCGGCATGCGCCACGGTCATGTAGAGCCTGTCCAGATCGAGGATGCCGAGCATCTCGACGGTGACCTCGTGCAGACGCCCGAGACGGTCGCGCATCGTCACGCCGGAAGTATCAGTCCGATTGGGTCGGTCGCGCGCGTGTAACGCACCGCTAAAGCGGTAGGACGACCTCGACCACATCGCCGCCGACCTCGTTGGCGACGGCCTCGGCGAGCTTGCGTGAAGGCAGCGCGCGGAACGACGTCGGCACCCGCCGCACGCCCCCCGCAGCACGCGGCAATTCGAGGATCACCACCGCAGGCCCGGCGTGCGATCTGAGGACCTGCTGGATGCGCTGAAAGATCGCGATGGACCGTTCGTAATCCAGAGCCTCGCGAAAGCGGATGACAAGCTCCGAAGGCGGATCCGACGAGCTCGCGGGCGAAGTCGAGGACGGCGACGGGGCAGCTGAGGCTGGCGGCGAGGAGGCTGACAGCGGGGAGGCGGGTGACACGGCGGGTGTCGTCTCCGAGGCCGACCGTTGAGCCGGCGACGACAGGGAGGGGTTGCCCCGTGAGGTGGGAGCCGGCGAGTAGGTCGGCCGAGAAGACGATCCCGCCGGGGCAGGACCCGCCGACCCGCCAGCGGTCGAGCCGTGGCCGTTCCCATTCGCCGGCCTCATGAACTTCGCCCGCTTCGCGAGGCTCTGACGGCGCTCGTCGGCGACGCGGCGGATCTCAGCGATCCCGGCGTCGTCAAATCGCACGGCGTGCTCGCACAACAGCTTCGGCGCCTCGTCGCGCTGCTCGACGCGGGCGAGGACGAGCAGGATCTCGTCGGTGTTCCAGAGCGATGCCGTCGCCTCATAGGTGCGCGGGAAGACCGTGACCTCGGTCGTGCCGGTGAGGTCCTCGACCTGCGCGAACATCATCAGCTTCTTCTCTTTGGTGATGTGCTTTCGCGCGCTCGTGACGACACACGCGACCGTGACGAGCTCCTCCCCCGCCTCCTTCAGCTCCGCGAGATACGCCGTGACGACGTCGCCCATGCGCTCGGCCATCCGCTGCAGCGGGTGCTCCGAGAGGTAGATCCCGAGCAGCTCCTTCTCCCAGCCAAGGAGCTCGCGCTTCGGAGCTTCCGGGCCGTTCGGGAGCGGCTGCGCCACGATCTCGTCCGCCATCCCGAGGCTGGCGAAGAGACCGACCTGGCCGCTCTCCCGATCACGCTGCTCGCGCTGCGCGGTCGCGAGGGCAAGATCGAGATGACCGATCTGCACCGCGCGCGGTCCGAACGCATCGAGCGCGCCGCATTTGATCAGCGACTCGAGGACACGCTTGTTGCAGCGCTGAAGATCGATCCGCCCGCAGAAATCGTCGAGCGAGCGGAACGGGCCGTCAGCGCGACGCGCTTCGATGATGCTCTCCACCGCGCCGGCACCGACGTTCTTCACCGCGCCCAGTCCGAAGCGGATCCCCTTCGGAGTGATCGCGAATCCGAACTCCGACTCGTTCACGTCCGGCGGAAGGACGGCGATGCCCATGCGCCGGCACTCCGCGACGGCGATCGCGATCCGCTCCGAGTTGCCCATGTCGGACGAGAGCACCGCGGTCATGTACTCGAGCGTGTAGTTGGCCTTCAGGTACGCGGTGTGGTACGCGATGACTCCGTAGATCGCGGCGTGCGCGCGGTTGAAGCCGTAGCGCGCGAACGGCTCGAAGTCCCTCCAGACCTGCTCGATCACGTCCGCGTGCACGCCGTTGCGTAAGCAGCCCTCGACGAACTTCATCTTCTGCGCGTCGAGCTTCTCGCGGATCTTCTTGCGGATCGCGAAGCACAGGACGTCGGCCTGCGAGAGCGTGAAGCCGGCGAGCGCCTGCGTCACCGCCATCACGTCCTCCTGATAGACCATCACGCCGTACGTCTTGCGCAGGACCGGCTCGAGGAGCGGATGCGCGTACGTCACCGCCTCCTGGCCGTGCTTGCGGCGGATGTACGCCGGGATGTAGTCCATCGGGCCCGGGCGGAAGAGCGCGACCATCGCCATGACGTCCTCGACGCGGTCCGGCTTCAGGTCGCGGATGTGCCGGCGCATGCCCGCGGACTCCAGCTGGAACATGCCCGTTGTCTCCCCGGAGCCCAGCAGATCGAACGTCTTCTGGTCGTCGAGCGGAATGCGCGCGCGGTCGATCTCGATCCCGCGCGAGGTCTTGATGAGCTTCAGCGCCTCGTCGAGGATCGTGAGGTTCGAGAGCCCGAGGAAGTCGAACTTGAGCAGGCCGAGCTTCTCGAGCGACTTGTCTTCGTACTGCGTCTGGATCGCGGACGTTCCCTTCGAGCGTTCGAGCGGGACCAGATTGATCAGCGGCTCGGCGGTGATGACCACCCCGGCGGCATGCGTGCCGGTCGATCGAACGAGCCCCTCGACCTTCTCCGCGAGGTCGAGGAGGCGCCCCACGTGCGGCTCCTGCTCCAGTTGCTGCAGCTCGCCCACCATCCGGCGTGAGTCCTCGAGCGTGACGCCGAACGGGATCGTCTTCGCGACGCGGTCGGCCTCGCCATATGGCATCCCGAGCACGCGCGCGACATCACGGACGGCCGCGCGCGCGAGCATCGTGTTGAACGTGCCGATCTGCGCGACACGATCGGCACCGTACTTCTCCGTGACGTAAGCGATGACCTCGTCGCGGCGATCGTCCATGAAGTCGACGTCGATGTCCGGGAGGGTGTACCGCTCGAGGTTCAGGAAGCGGTCGAAGATGAGGCCATATCGGATGGGGTCGATGTCGGTCAGGTCGATGACGTAGTTCACGAGTGATCCGCCTGCAGAGCCGCGGACGGCGGTCAGGATGCCGTGCTCGCGCGCGTAGCGGATGAAGTCCTGGACGATGAGGATGTAGCCCGAGTAGCCGAGCTTGCCGATGACCGACAGCTCCTTGTCGAGCCGCTCGCGCAGCTCGGGCGTGATCGCTCCGTACTTCGCGACCACGCCCGTCTCGGCCATCGCGCGCAGGTGCTCCTCGGGCGTTGTGCCTGCGGGCACTTCGAAGGCCGGAAGTTGCAGCTCACCCAGTGGAAGCTTCAGGTCGATCATCTCCGCGATGCGCACGGTGTTCGCGATCGCCTCCGGGTCATTTGGGAAGAGAACAGCCATCTGCTCGGCGCTCTTCAGATAGAGCTCGGGGTGATCGATCATCTTGAGGCGGTCCTGCGTGTCGATCGTCTTCCCGCTCTGGATGCAGACCATCACGTCCTGCGCCTCGGCGTCCTCCGCGTGCACGTAATGGATGTCGTTCGTGGCGACGAGCGGGATCCCGGTCCGCCGAGCCACCTCGCGTACGCCCTCGAGCACGGCCTCCTGCTCGGTAACGCCGTGCTGCATCAGCTCGAGGAAGTAATTGCCGGCGCCGAAGATCTCCTGATGCTCGACGGCGACCTTGCATGCCGCTTCGACGCCCTCGTCCTGGATCGCCCGCGCGAGCTCCCCCTGCAGGCAGGCCGACAGGGCGATGAGCCCTTCGGAGTGCTGTCTCAGGATCTCCTTATCCATGCGCGGCCGGTAGTAGTAGCCGTCGAGATGGGCCGTGGTGACGAGCGATACGAGGTTGCGGTAGCCGGTGAAGTTCTTAGCCAGGAGCACGAGGTGAAACGGTTTCCCGTGACCCTCGAGGCGGGGATCGCGCTCGAAGCGATTCGTGCGCGCGACGTACGTCTCGACGCCGAGGATCGGCTTGATGCCGGCCTGGTTGGCCGCCACGAAGAAGTCCACCGCCCCGTAGAGGGCGCCGTGATCGGTGAGCGCGATCGCCGGCATCCCAAGCTCCTTCGCGCGCGCGACGAGGTCGGAGACGCGCGAAAGCCCATCGAGGAGGCTGTATTCGCTGTGGGTGTGGAGGTGGACGAACGATCCCGTGATGACGATCCCCATCCGCTGGTAGGAAGCCCCGCGGCAATGACGAGTCTAAGCGCTCAGCGCGGGACGTAGATCCAGAGCGTTCCCTCGTGGCGATCGAGCCGGTAGCGATCGAGCACGGCGGCGGCGAGGTCCGCCGGCCAGCGCTGCTGCTCGAAATGCGCGGCATCGGCGAGCCTATCGAGCGGAACATCGGCGACGACCGCGGCGAATCCGCCGCTCCGCACACGCGGGGTCACGTCATCGACGCGTACGCCCAGAGCGACGAGCCGAGCCCATACATAGGAGTCGTCGATGATCGGCTCGATGCCGGCGGCGATCAGCGGCCCGCTGTCCTCTGCGTAGATCGGGCCGGCCGGAAGCGACGACGCGGCGTGGGTCCGTGAGGCGAGGATGTCCTGCGCGGGTGGCGCGAATGGTCCGATCGTCGAAAGGATCAGCGTTCCGATGAGCTGCGCGGCAAAGAGCGCGGGCGCGCGGCCACTCCGGGTCGCGACCGTCGGCGCGAGCGCGAGGCAGGATGCCGCGGCGAGGTCGAGGAGGTAGTTGATCGTCGCCCCCTCATGCCCGCCAAGAGCCACGACCGCGAGAGCACCGATGAGATACGCGCGCATCCGGCCATCCGCCGCGAGACCGGCGAAGACGACGAACGACCCGATCAGCACCAGGCCGAGGACCACGAGCAGGACCGGATTGCGGATGTCGTATGGGAACGAGTTGTAGAGCACGAGATGCTTCCAGAGCCCAGCCGCGTCAAAACGAATGAGCACGAGCACCAGCACGGCGAGCGACGCGGCGACAAGCGTCGCGCCGAATCGCAGCGCGACGTGCCGCTCCCGCCACAGGAGATACACCAGCACGAACGCGAGCGGAACCGCGGCAGTCGGCTTCGCGGCGATCGCCAGAGCGGCGAACAGGCCTGCGAGCGCCGCCCTGCGCGGATCGGGCGACGCGGTCACGATGGCGAAGGCCGTGAACGCGACCGCGATCGGATCGACGCGCGCACCGCTCCCCCACGAAGCGACTGGAAACAGCGCGAGGAACGACAGACCGAGCGCAGCGGCGATCGGCGGCGTGGACCGCGCGCGCCATGCCACGAGCGCCGCGACGCCGCACAGCGCGACGATGTTCGCGATGCGGAGCGCGGTGAACGGACCGAGCGATGCTCCCAGCGCTTCGATGACGTACGCGAGTGGCGGGTAGTTCGCGCTGACGAACGTTCCCGCCGCCTCTGACGCATAGGGATCCCCGCCACGCGCCACCATCTGCCCGGCGTGCGCGACCGCGCCCTCGCCGTATCCGGTCGACACACCCGACGCGACGACGGTCACCCAGTCGATCAGCGTGAGGCCGGCCGTGATGAGCGCGACGACACCGAGGAAGAGCCACGGAGCGTTCGCAGCCGTGACGAGCCGCGTCACCCTCTCAGGGCGCGGTGCGTGTGATGTTCACGACGAGCGCTCGATGATCCGACGACAGATTCGTGTCGGCGGTGGTGTGCGCCTGCGCGCCGACGACACCGAGCCCCCAGACGTAGTCGATCCGCTTCGGAGGGTCATCGCCTGTCGTCGTGGGCCCGGCTGACTGCCCGAGGTCCTGGAAGCCCGCCTGATCGAACAGCCGGATCTCGATGTCGCCCGGCTCGGCGTTGAGATCTCCGGCCACGACGACCGCCTTCGCGTCGCCGAGCTCCCGTAGGATCGTGCGCACCTGGTCCTGTCGCACGAATGTGCCGTCGCTCGTGTGATCCAGATGCGTCCCGACGACGAGCAGGTCGCCGATCTTGACGAACAGCGCGCCGCGCGGCTGGTTCCGCATCGTCGGCCCGGGCGCATACGAGACTCGCTTGATGACCTCCATCGGATATCGCGACAGCACCGCATTGCCGTACAGATCGCCGATCGTCGGCAGGAACGTGTAGTACATCTCGAGCTTCTGTGCGAGCACCGACAGGACATCGTGCTGCTCGTCGATCATCCAGCCACGCACGACCTCCTCCAGCACGAGCACGTCAGGCGACTCGGTGGCGACGGTCGCGACGATCCTGTCGAGCGACGGGATCTGGCCGGCGTCGAAGCCCTGATGGACGTTGTACGTCATGAGGCGGAACGTGACCTTCGGCGGCTGCGGGTCGGCCGTCATGGGCGCGCTCAGGAACGCAAGCAGTGGCACCGCCGCGCCGACGGTGGCGGCAGCGACCGCGAGCGGCGTTCCGAGGCGGACGACCGGCGTCGGCGCGACGAGCGTCGCGAGCACGACGACCGCGGTCGCAGCCCACACCGCCGGCTGTAGCGCGAAGAACGCGTAGAACCCGAACGCGGTCCCGACGAATACGAGCCAGCCGAGCGACAGCGCGAGCACGGGACCGGCCGGCGATCCCGCGGGGACCTGCGGTGCGCCCAGGATCGTCGCCGCGGAGATCACGATCCCCGCCGCGAGGAACAGACCGCCGGCGAGAGAGAGGACAGGGAGGTGAGACCACAGCAGGGCACCGCCGATCGCGAGCGACGCGGCTCCGATGAAACGGTTCGGTCCGAAGCGCACCAGGGCGAGCGCGCCAGCGGAGAGTCCGAAGCCCACGATGATCTGGCCGATCTGCGTCGCGCGAGCCGGCTCCGGCCCGAGGCCGAGCCCGCCCGCGAGAGCGACCTGAGCCCCGTTCGTGCCACCGGTCTCCGCGACGAGGACGAGCGCGGGCGCGGCGATCAGCGCGAGGGTTCCCACGAGATTCGGTCTGGTCCACTGCCGCTCGGCGGAGAGCGAGGCGAGGCCGGCGGCGCCGAACACCAGCACGGCGACGAGGACGATCCCCACCGCGACCGGGAAGGCGAGGTCGACCACCGGCTGCGTACGGAGCGCAGCGCGAAGCGCCAGGTCGGCGACGAACGCGATCGGCAGCGCGCGAGCGAGCGCCGGCGGCGCGTCCGCGACCCGAGAGCTGTGGAACAGCGCGAGCCACCAGAAGCCGGCCGCGAGCGCTACGACCGACAGCGCAAGGTCGAGCCAGTTGCTCCGTGAGGCCGTGAGCGCCAGCGTGGCGATGCCGAAGATCACCCCGCTCAGACCGACGGCGCGCCGCGGCCCCAGGCGCGCGCCGACGAGCAGCGCGAGTAAGGAGGTCGCGAAGACCGCCGTCGCGGCCACGCCGAGGTTGGTGTTCGGGGCGCCGAAGAACGTCAGCTGGAACGTCGAGCTGAACGTGCGGAGGTCTGCGAACAGAAAGAGGAGCCCGATGACCCCGAAGGTCACCCCGCCGATCACGCGCGGGAGTCTATTGCCTGGCCCCAGCGCTGAGGGTTGACTACCGGTGGCGATCTAGCGCGCTTCGGCTCGCCACAGCTGCGCGAGCTCCCGCGTCGCGTCCTCGACGTAACCGCGGACCATTTCGATGGCGCTGAACGTCGGATCGTCGGCCATCGGCCCGAGCACCAGGGCCCCCGCCGGGTCGCTCTCGACGACGATCGGCAGCGTGATCGTGCGGCCGCCGCGGGCGAGACGCTCGAGCGCGAGCGAGGCCTGCCAGTCGAGAGCGGGCTGCGCGATCTCGTGGATCGTCGGGGCGGGGACGATACGGGCCTCGCGCATCGCACGCGCGATCGCGTTGTAGCGCTCGTCGATCGGGATCGTGAACTTTCCACTGGTGATGCCGAGCGCGTAGTCGAGCTCGCGCGCGACATCGGAGTCACTGACGAGCTCGCCGCGCAGGACACCGGCGCCCGGATCGAAGCCCATAAGGAACGCGGTCGCGAATCCCGCGCCGGCGGAGCGCCTCAGGAGATCGGCGAGGACCGTCTCCGCGCTGCGCTGCTGGGGCCGATCGGGCGCGGCTGGCACGAGCGCGGTCGGACCAGCTTCGCTCGATGAGGGGACGTTCGAAGGCGGTGGCTGGAAGCGCCCGGAGAGCCGCACCTGACCGAAGCGCGGCGACGCGACCTCGGCGACCGCGGCGATGAGCCGGAGCTCGTGATCGGAGAACCCCTCCGGCCGAAAGGTCTGCACCGTCATGACGCCGAAGACTTCCCCCGCGCCGACGAGCGGGACCTGCAGCACGGCGACGTCGCGACGCCTGACGCTAGCGCCGTCGCGGATCGCGAGATCTCGTTTGAAGACGTGCCAGCGACGATCGTGTCGCGCCGCGTAGCAGCCGGGCCCGTCGTCGACGGCCTGACGACCGAGCTCCGATGCATCCGCCTCCGGGCCGAGCACCTTGTAGCGGTACGCGACCTCGGTGAGAGCGATGTGGAACAACGAGACCGAGAACGCCGAGGCATCGGTGATCACGTTCATCACGTCGCGCAGGATCCGCCCGACGCTCCGGGCGTCGTGCGCGTCCTCGAGCGACTTGCGGACCTCTTCCACGACGAGATCGACGCTGTCGCTCCGGCTCATCGGTTCGGCGTTGGGCGCCTCGGGTTCCGGCGCGCTCAACTCCGTCGCGGTCTCCGAGATGAGCGTCAGCCGCGGGTCGCGATGCGGTTCGGGCTCGACCGGCGGCGCGGGCGGCGGCGTGAATACCGAAGACTGCTCGACCTCGACCGGGTAGTGCGGGACACTCGGTGCGAACAGTTCGCCTGCCATCGCCGACGCGATCAGCTCGCACGCGAGGTCGAGCGCCTCGCGCGTGTGCTGCGCCAGCTGCTCGCGCGTGATGAACGTGCCGAGAAGGACGCCGACAGTGTGTCCCTGAGCGACGAGACGCGCGATGAGCAGACGCGGCGGGGCGCCGACCCACTCGGCCTGATAGGGGACGGGCCAGTCGAGAGCGAGCGCGCGATTCGCGGGAAGCGCGTCGTCGGGGAGGTTCAGCGTCGTGAGCCGGCGATCGTGGAGCCACGGCATGCGTCCGACCTGGACGATCGCGCTGTCGTTGGCGGGAGGCTGACGGACCACCGCAACGCCCATGAGGAACGGCACGCTGTTGAGGAGGATTCGAAGTGTGGCCTCGACCGGGGGCGTGACTGGTGCGGCGTTCAGCGGCGTCGGCTCCGTACTCGTCGGGGCCGAGCCATGTTCGGCTCCGGTCATACGCTCGGCCACTGCACCCAAACCGAAGTGTCCTTCCCGCCACGCCCGCCCGTCATCCTTGTTGTAGTCCGGCCGGTACCGGTGGGGTCCTCACCGTTCGGGGGATATCTCAATGCGCCGAGGTCCCCCCATCCACGAGCAGGGTCTGTCCGGTGATGAAGCTCGCCGCGGGCGACGCGAAGAAGACCACCGCGCCCGCGACGTCCTCGGGCGTCCCGAGGCGTCCCAGGGGCGTGCGCGCGACCTCTTCCTCGCGGAAAGCAGGGTTCCGACCCATCCGCTCGCGCGTCAGGTCGGTCTCCACCAGGCTTGGGCCGACGGCGTTCACGGTGATGCCGTGTGGCGCGAGCTCGAGCGCGAGCGAGCGCGTCACATTGACCACGGCGCCCTTCGCCGCGCTGTAGGCGACCCGCTCGCGCCTGCCGACGACACCGTAGATCGACGCGATGCTCACGATCCGGCCGCCGCGCCGCGCCGCGATCATGCGCGCCGCGGCCGCCTGGGTCACGAAGACGAGGCCTTTCAGATCGATGTCGAGGACCGCGTCCCACGAGTCCGCGTCGAGCGTGACGAGATCCTGCGGGATGTTCGTGCCGGCGTTGTTCACGAGGATGTCAACGCTTCCCCACTCGCGGTCGATGCGCTCGAAGCAGACCCGGATCGACGCTTCGTTCCGGACCTCGAGCAGCAGCGCGAGCGACCGCCGTCCTTTTGCGCGGAGCGCAACGGCGACCGGCTCGGCGTCGTCGCCGTTCCGCGATGTGACAGCGACATCCGCGCCGGCGTCGGCGAGGGCAAGCGCGACCGCCCGACCGATCCCGCGGGACCCTCCGGTGACGAGCGCGCGCTTTCCTGCAAGTCCAAGCGGTGCGGACATCTGTGCGTGTGCGAGCATACGGGCGATGGCGACCGCGTCCGTCGAAGTTCGCATCCCGGACGACGCACGCGACACCGCTGGACTCGCCTCGGAGCTGCTCACCAAAGAGGCACAGGATTTCCTGATCCGCCTGCATCGCGAGGTCGAGCCCACGCGTATCGGTCTCCTCGAGACGCGGCAGGAACGATGGCGCGAGCTGCGCGAAGGCGGAACGCTCGACTTCCTTCCTGACTCCCGACCCCTACGCGAATCGGAGTGGACGGTCTCGCGCGTTCCGGCCGACTTGCGCACGCGGAAGGTCGAGATCACCGGCCCGACCGATCGCAAGATGGTGATCAACGCGCTGAACTCCGGCGCTTCGGTGTACATGGCTGACTTCGAGGACGCGAACACACCCACGTGGCGCAATCTCATCGAGGGCCAGCGCAATCTGACGGACGCGATCGACCGCACGATCGAGTTCCGCAACCCCGACGGCCGCGTGTACAGGCTCAACGAGAAGACCGCGACGCTCGTCGTCAGACCGCGCGGGTGGCATCTCGACGAGAAGCACTTCCTCGTTGAGGGGCGGCCGATCGCCGGCGCGCTCTTCGACTTCGGCTTGTACTTCTTCCACAACGCGAAGCGGCTCCGCGCGAAGGGGACGGGCCCGTACTTCTACCTCCCGAAGCTCGAGAGCCACCGCGAGGCGCGACTATGGAACGAGATCTTCAAGTGGTCGCAGGACGAGCTGCACATCCCGCGCGGCTCGATCAAGGCGACCGTCCTCGTCGAGGTACTCACGCTCGCGTTCGAGATGGACGAGGTCCTGTACGAGCTACGCGAGCATTCGGGCGGACTGAACGCCGGACGCTGGGACTACATGTTCAGCATCATCAAGAAGTTCGCGGGACGGCCGGAGTTCATCCTGCCGGACCGCGCGCAGGTCTCGATGACCGTCCCCTTCATGCGCGCGTACACCGAGCTGCTCGTGAAGACCTGCCATCGCCGCGGCGCGTTCGCTCTCGGCGGCATGGCCGCGTTCATCCCGAACCGGCGCGACCCCGCGGTGACCGAGGCGGCGCTCGCGAAGGTGCGCGACGACAAGGTGCGCGAGGCGAACGACGGCTTCGACGGGACGTGGGTCGCGCATCCGGATCTCGTCGAGACCGCCATGACCGAGTTCGACCGCGTCCTCGGCGACAAGCCGAACCAGCTCGACCGCCGCCGACCTGAGGTCGTCGGCCAGGCGAGGCAGCTGCTCGACATGAAGATCCCGGGCGCGACGATCACCGAGGCCGGACTGCGCACGAACGTGAGCGTCGGCATCCAGTACATCGCGTCATGGCTGCGCGGGACCGGGGCCGCGGCGATCAACAACCTCATGGAAGACGCGGCGACCGCGGAGATCTCGCGCTCGCAGGTGTGGCAGTGGGTGCACCACGGCGTGCCGCTCGCGGAGGGCGCGACGGTCACGCGCGAGCTCGTCAAGAAGATCGAGCAGGAAGAGGTCGCGAAGATCCGCAGCACCGTCGGCAACGAGGCGTTCGGCAACGGACGCTACGGCGAAGCGGCCTCGCTCTTCGACGACGTCGCGCTCTCGCCGGACTTTGCGGAGTTCCTCACCCTCCCTGGATACGAGCGCGTCGACTAGCGATCGGCACCACACGAGACGCCGATCTCCGATGATCCCGATTTGCTCGCGATTCCAGCGACGCGCTCACCCAACACCTCCCCCGAACGGGGTATGGAGCGAGCCGCCACCGTGTAACCACACTATCCTCGATGGCCGTGACTCAACGCGTCCTTATCGTGGCACTCGCGCTCGTCCTCGCCGCATGCGGCGGGACGGCGAAGCCGCCGACGCCGACCGCGGACCCGCTTGCCGGTCGTTACACCGCGAGCGGCGGCGGTGGCGCGCTCGCGGCCGTCACCGCCCTTACCGCTAGATTCTCTGAGCTACACCCCGGGGTGAAGTGGCAGGTCGAAGAGGTCGGCTCGGACGCGGGCGTGAACCTCGCGACGACCGGCGCCGTCGACCTGGGATTCACGAGCCGAGCCCTGACCGCCGATGAGGCCACGAAGCTGAAGTCGGTCGGCATCGGCCTCGCCGGCACATCGGTGATCGTGAACGCCGCGAATCCCGTGAAGGATCTGACTCGCGATCAGGTGAAACGGCTCTTCGCCGGAGAGATCACCAACTGGAAGCAGGTCGGTGGTGAGGACCTTGACGTCAAGGTCTTCGTCCGCGAAGCGAACGCGGCGACGCGCAGCTCGTTCGAGCAGTACTTCTTCGGCGGCAAGGCGACGTACGCAAAGGACGCGACCGAGGTGTACGAGCTCGAACAGACGCTGAAGTCCGTTGGGTCGTTCCGTGCGTCGATCGGCATGGCCACCGCCAACCAACGGACAGCGACCGAGCCGACCGTCAAGCTGCTCTCCATCGATGGCGTCGCTCCGACGCCCGAGAACCTCGTGAACGGTTCATACAAGATCGGCCGTCCGCTCCTGCTCGTGTTCCCCACAGACCAATCGAAGCTGCGCGCGGGGATCAAGGCCTTCCTCGACTTCGTGCGCAGCCCCGAAGGACAGCAGATCGCCGCAAGCGCGAACTGATATGGACCGCTTCGTCAGCAACGTGACCTCGTTGCTGCGGCCGAGCCTCCGGCGCACGCTGCTCGCACGCAGCTTCGTCATCGGGATCCTCCCGATCGTCATCATCGGCGGCCTCGCGATCGGGGTGTCGCAGCGGCTTCTGCTCGACCGCTTCAACGACGAAGCCCAGGTCGTCGCAAGTGCGACCTCCAACGGCATCGCGGAGCGCATCACGCTCGCCTCGCGTGGGAGCGCCGTCCTTTCCGCGGTTCCAGGCATCCGCGAGCTCACCGCCGCCATGGACGCGGACGGACTGCGGGAGCTCCTCATCCCACTCAAATCGCGTCTCGGTCTTGACCTGGCGTTCGTCTCTGATACGGACGGCGTCATCATCGCCGGCGCGCAGGACTTCGCGCCGGGTGACAAGCTCCCGGCGGAGCTGATCGTGCGCGCGCAGGCGCGCGCGGAGCAGTCGTATGTGATCTACACCGAGGCGCGCGGGCTCATGATCAGGGCGATCACGCCGGTCTCGTCGGGAACCCCGGCGAGCGCTCCGGGTTTCGTGGAGACAGGCTCCTTGCTGGACAACAGCTTCCTCAAGACGCTGCGGGCATCATCGGACTCGGAGACTGCCATCCTCGTCGACGGTCAGGTCGTCGTGTCCTCGATGTCCGGCCTCGACGCCGCGGCACTGCCCAAACCAACAGAGACCGATCTGCTCGTGGGACCGTACCGCTCCGAGGTCGTTCTTGATGGTCGTCGCTACGCCGCGATCTTCACACTGGTCCAGTCTCACTCGAGCCATCCCCAGCAGCTCGCGGTCTTCCTCCCGCTGGCTCCGCTTGAGGAGGCGCAGCGTCAGATCGCGGCCGCGGTCGTCCTCGGCGGCATCATCCTGGGCGCTCTTTCGCTCCTGTTCTCATACCGCACCGCACGTGCGATGACGATGCCGCTCGCGCGACTCGCGGCCGCGGCACGACGCATCGAGGAAGGCGACCTCGCGACACCGGTCGCCGGTGGATCGCAGCACGAGATCGGCCAGCTCGAGCACTCGTTCGGATCGATGGCCGGTGCGCTCTGGACGCGCGATAACCGCAACGATGCGCTCGTCGCCGAGCTTCGCGCGGCGAATGTGAAGCTCGAAGAGGCGAACCGCTTGAAGAGCGAGTTCATCGCGAACGTCAGTCACGAGCTCCGCACGCCGATGAACGCCATCATCGGCTACACCGACTTCCTTCTCGAGGGCCTGAACGGGCCGCTCACGGAGTCTCAGTCCGCGGACCTGAGCCGTGTGCGGACGGCCGCGCACAACCTTCTCAGCATCATCAACGGCCTGCTCGACCTCGCGAAGATCGAGGCCGGGCAGATGGAGGTCCAGCCGGAGTACGTCGATATCGCGACGCTCGTGGCAAGTGTGATCGATCTATTGGAGGAATCGGCGCGAGCGAAGCAGCTCACACTGCGCTCTGACGTGGACTCCTCGCTCCCGCAGGCGTGGGCGGATCCGCAGCAGATCCGGCAGGTCCTGGTGAACCTTGCGGGCAACGCGATCAAGTTCACCGCGAAAGGCGAGATCGTCATCAGCGCCGCCGTCGTGAGCGGTGCGCTCGAGGTGGTCGTTGCC
This sequence comes from Candidatus Limnocylindria bacterium, assembly GCA_036523395.1. Lineage (NCBI taxonomy): Bacteria > Bacillati > Chloroflexota > Candidatus Limnocylindria > Candidatus Limnocylindria bacterium. The sequence goes on from DATDEH010000124.1 coordinate 36,869, forward strand.
GACACCGGCGAAGGCATCCCGACCGAAGCGCAGGCGTTCATCTTCGACGAGTTCCGGCAAGCCGATGGTTCCTCTCGCCGGCGTCATGGCGGCACGGGTCTCGGCCTCGCCATCGCACGCCGGTTCGTGTGGATGAACGGCGGAAAGATCTGGGTCGAGAGCATCACCGGCCGCGGCTCCCAGTTCCACTTCACCGTGCCGATACAGGCCCGCGGTCATAGAGCTCCGGAGGCCGCGCTCAGCCTGGAGAGGTGATCCGCTCTCGCAGCAGGCGGTTCACGATGTCGGGATTCGCTTTTCGGCCCATACGCTTCATGACCGGTCCGACGAGCGCGCCAAGCGCGCGGGCGTTCCCGGCCTTGTAGTCGGCGATCGCCTTCGGATTCTCTTCGAGCACCGCGTCCACCGCGGCGGCGATCGCGGTCTCGTCAGAGACCTGCGCGAGACCTTTCGACTTCACGATCGCGTCGGGCGCTGCGCCGGTCTGCCACATCTCCGCGAACACGTCCTTCGCGACCGACCCGGAGACCTCGCCCTTCTTCACCAGCGCGACGAGCGCGCCCAGCTGTGCGGGCGTGATCTTCGCTCCGGCGACGGAGCCGCCGTCATTCTTGAGAAAGCGCAGGAACTCTCCGGTGACCCAGTTCGCGACCGTCTTGGGCTCCCCGCCCGCCGCGCGGACCGTCGCCTCGAAGAAGTCCGCAAGCGCGCGGTCGTCGACCAGGATGCGCGCGTCGTAGTCGGACAGGCCGTACTCGCTCGTGAAGCGCGCGCGGCGCGCGGTCGGCAGCTCCGGGATGGCGGCGCGAAGGCTCTCGACATCGGCACGGGTCGGCGCGAAAGCGACGAGGTCGGGCTCCGGAAAGTACCGGTAATCCTGGACGTCCTCCTTCGATCGCTGCAGGAAGGTCTGCTTTCGCTCGGGACTCCAGCCGACCGTGATCTTGCCCTTGCGCGTACGGATCTCGCCGCCCGCCTGCCACTCCTGCCACAGCCGGTCGGCCTCGTAGGGCACGGCCTCCTCGAGGGCGGCGTAGCTGTTCATGTTCTTGATCTCGCTCTGCGGCGGCCAGCGCACCATGCCAGCCGCCTCCGTGAAGCGGATCGAGACGTTCACATCGAACCGACCCGCGCCCTGTTCGAAGCGCACCTCCGACACGCCCGCGAACACGAGCACTTCACGCAGCGCGCGAACGTAGGCGAGCGCCTCCTCGACCGATGTCATGTCGGGCTCGCTCACGATCTCGAGCAGGGGCACGCCCGAGCGGTTGAAGTCGATGAGCGAATAACCATCGCCGTGCTTCGAGTTGGCGGTGTCCTCCTCGAGGTGCGCGCGGGTGATCCCGATGCGCTTCGCGCCCGCTGACGTCGTGATCTCGAGCCACCCTTTGACGTTCAGCGGCAGGTCGTACTGCGAGATCTGGTACCCCTTCGGCAGGTCGGGGTACATGTAGTTCTTGCGGTCGAACTTCGTGTGCCCGGGGACCTCGCAGTTGAGGGCGAGGCCGGCGATCATCGCCAGTTCGATCGCGCGCTTGTTCGGAACGGGCAGCGCGCCCGGCAGGCCGAGGCAGACGGGGCAGACGAGCGAGTTCGGCGGCGCGCCGAACCACTTCGCGGCGCACCCGCAGAACATCTTCGACTCAGTGGCGAGCTCAACGTGCGTCTCGATGCCGATGACGAGCTCGTACGGGCGTTCGCTCACGGCTGTTGTGGCTGCGGGATGCCTGTCGGCACCGGCCCGGTCGTCCGATCGGAAGCGCGGACGAGCCGGCTGAGATTCACGATCAGGCGGTCGTCGCTCATGGAAACAAGATACTGGTCGAGGTCACGCCCGCCACCCTCCACCGTGCGTCCTGCTCCGGTGAACGTCGGTGCGTGACCATCCCGGCAATGCGCGATGAACGTTCGCTGCTCGACAGACGCGAGACCCATCATGTCGATCGTGCACGGAGCACCGTTGTCGACCTGCAGCGACCACGCGCGCCGGAACGCGTAGACCTCACCTTTCGCCGGCTGCACGAGCCAGAACTCGCGGTCGGCACCGAGAAGCGGCGCGGCTACAAGTTTCGGCGGCGCGCCGGCAGCCGGAAGGTCGCCGATCGCGAGCACGAGTCGATCGCCGGGCACCAGCGCCGGCGGCGTCACGATCTGCGGCGCGATCGCGAGCAATGACACCACCAGCACGGCGATGAGCCCGCCGAACAGCAGTCCGGCGATCAGCACGTACTGCTTCCACACCGGCGTGGGGTCGAGCGACTCCGCTCCCGCCCAGTGCTCGGCGGGCTGATCCTCGTGACGCGTGCCCATCCCTAGCTCCGCTGCTTGACGAAGCGCTCGATGCGGTCGCAAGCATCCACGATCTGCTCCATCGACGACGCGTAGCAGGCGCGGATGTGTCCGCGGCCGCGCTCGCCGAACGCGTTGCCGGGCACGACGACGACGCGCTCTTGCTTCAGCAGCTGCTCGCAGAACTCATCGTCGGATAGACCCGTCGAGGTGATGTTCGGGAAGCAGTAGAAGGCGCCGCGCGGCTCGAAGCAGTGCAGGCCCATCGCATTGAAGCGGCGCCACATGTATTGACGGCGCCTGTCGTACTCGCCGACCATGCGTTGGACCTCGGGCTCGCCGGTCTTCAGGGCCTCGAGCGCGGCGTACTGCGCGGCCGTGGGCACGCACATGACCGTGTACTGATGGATCTTCATCATCTGCTCGATGATCTCGGCCGGAGCGCACGCATAGCCGACGCGCCAGCCGGTCATGGCGTACGACTTCGAGAACCCGGCCAGGTAGATCGTGCGCTCCTTCATGTCGGGCTGCGACAGGATCGACTGATGCTCGGTGCCGTACACGAGGCGGTCGTAGATCTCGTCCGCATACACGAGGAGGTCGTGCGCCGCGGCGAGCCGCGCGATGCCCTCGACGTCTTCTTTCTCGAGGACCGCACCCGTCGGGTTGTTGGGGAAACCGAGGAGGATCGCGCGCGTGCGAGGCGTGATCGCCGCCTCGACGTCGGCTGGCGTGAGACGGAAATCGTCCTCCTGCCGCGTTGGCACCGCGACGGGCACGCCGCCCGCGAGGACGATGCCCGGGACGTACGCGACGTATGAGGGGTCGGCGAGGATGACCTCGTCGCCCTCGTTCAACGTGGCGCGCATCGCGAGGTCGACAGCCTCCGACACTCCCACGGTCACGATGATCTCGCGCGCCGCGTCGTAGCGAACGCCGCGCAGGCTCTCGGTGTGCTCGGCGATCGCCTCGCGGAGCGGACGGATGCCGTAGTTCGACGTGTACTTGGTCTTGCCCTCTTTGATGGAGCGGATCGCCGCCTCGCGGAACCGCTCTGGTGTGACGAAGTCCGGCTCGCCCACACCGAGCGAGATCGCGCCTTCGACGCCGGCGATCAGATCGAAGAAGCGCCGGATGCCGCTCGCGGGGATGCGCGCGACCTTCGCGTTCGTGAGCGGACGGCGTGCGACCTTCATGCAGCCACCTCCGGACGCATCTCGTGATGCTTGGTCGCCCTCTCGTAGGCGGCAGCCACGCGGAACATCGTGGCTTCCTGGTACGAGTTCGCGATGACCTGCAGCCCGATCGGCAGACCCTCGGAGAGGCCGCACGGCAGCGAGACGCCGGGCAGGCCGCTGATGTTCACCGGCAGGGTGAAGATGTCGTTGAGGTACATCGATAGCGGATCGTTCACTTTCTGGCCGATCTTGAACGCGACGGTCGGCGAAGTCGGCGTGACGATCGCGTCGACCTTCTCGAAGACGCGATCGAACTCCTGCTTGATGAGCGTGCGCACCTTTTGCGCCTTCACGTAGTACGCATCGTAGTAACCCGCCGACAATGCATACGTGCCGAGGATCATGCGGCGCTTGACCTCGGGGCCGAAGCCCTTTCCGCGCGTGCGGCGGTACGTCTCGAGGAGATCGGGTCCGTCGACGCGGAGCCCGTAGCGCACGCCGTCGTAACGCGCCAGGTTCGCCGACGCTTCCGCCGGCTGGATGAGGTAGTAGACCGCGAGGCCGTGATCGGTCAGCGAGAGCGACACGTCGACGAGCTCTGCGCCCTGGCGCTCGAGCTCCCGCAGCGCGTCGCGCACTGCGCGCTCGACGTTCTTCTCCATGCCCTCGATGAAGAACTCCTTCGGCACGCCGATACGCATGCTCTTCACACCGCGGTCGAGCTCACGCCGCAGGTCCTCTTTCGGAAGCGGCATCGTCGTCGCGTCGCTCGGATCTTTGCCGAAGAGCGCTTCGCAGACGATGGCGCAGTCCTCAACGCTGTTGGTGAACGGCCCGACCTGGTCGAGCGACGACGCGAACGCGACGACGCCATAGCGTGAGACGCGTCCGTAGGTGGGCTTCATGCCGACCACGCCGGTGAGCGCGGCTGGCTGGCGGATCGAGCCACCGGTGTCGGTGCCGAGCGCGAAGAGCGCCTCACCGGCCGCGACGGCGACCGCGCTTCCTCCCGAGGATCCGCCCGGCACTCGGTCCACGCGCCACGGGTTCTTCACCGGACCGAACGCGGAGTTCTCGTTCGAGCTGCCCATCGCGAACTCGTCGAGATTCGTCTTGCCCATCATGACCGCGCCGTGTTCATCGAGGCGCTCGACGACGGTGGCGGAATACGGCGGAACGTAGCCCTCGAGGATCTTCGAGCCGGCGGTCGTCGCGACGCCCTTGGTACCGATGATGTCCTTGCACGCCCATGGGATGCCACAGAGGAGCGGCGCGTCTCCGGCGCGCAGGCGCTCGTCCGCCGCGCGGGCCTGCGCCCTGGCTCGCTCGTCTGATAGGAGGAGCCAAGTGTTGAAGCGGTCGGCGTGCGCGGCGCGCAGCGCGATCTCGGCGAGCTCGAGCGCGGTCGTTTCGCGGCGACGCAGCAGCGCGGCTGCCTCGGTAATGGTGCGCGGCAGGTCTTTCATCGCTCTTCGAGGATCTCCTGGACGAGAAAGAACTCGCCGTCCCGGCCGCCCTTTGGCGCGTTGGCGAGCGCCTCGTCTGTCGTGAGGCCGGGACGGATCACGTCATCGCGCTGCACCCCCACGAGCGGAAGGGTCGATGCCGTCGGCGAGACCTGGCTGGTGTCCACGGTCTTCAAGCGCTCGACCGCGTCCAGCACGACGGAGAGCTGCCCGGTGAAACGCTCGATCTCCTCTTCGGTCAGCGCGATACGCGCCAGATCGGCGACATGAACGATCGTGGCGCGATCGATGGGCACGAGACCAGTTTAGGAGCCGTTCTGGGCGCGAGCCGCCGGCGTTACGGTTGATGTGATGGGTCTCGAGAGGCATCTCGTGACTTTGCCGGTCTGCGCAATCTTCGTCGCGGCGGTCTGCGCCTGCGGCGGCGGCAACCAGACTCCGGCGTCGACGCCGTACGGCGAGGCGAGCCCGACGTCATCAGCGCCGTCGGCGCAGCTCGTCCTGCCGACCGACCCGCAGCAGCATCCCGCGCAGAGCCGCACACCACACGTATTCGTCATCGTCATGGAGAACACCGGCCTCGACAGAGCCCTCCGGTCGCAGCCGATCGCCCGGCTTGCCTCGGCGAACGCGCTCGCGGCCAACTACCGCGCGGTGGCGCGACCCAGCCTGCCCAACTACCTGGCTCTCACATCAGGCAGCACCTGGGGCATCGTGGACAACGACTATCACTCGCTGCCGGCGGCGGACCTCGGGACGCAGCTCACGACCGCGGGAGTCACTTGGCGCGCGTACATGGAAGGGATGACCGCTGAAGCCGGCTGCATGCGCAGTCTGTATCCGTACGCCCTCAAGCACAACCCGTTCGCGTACTACGGCGGCGCGTGCCCGTCGAACGTGGTCCCCTTCGAAGCGCTCGATGCCGACCTCGCGGGCGTTACGCCCAACTTCGTCTGGATCACGCCGGGTCTGTGTCATGACGGCCACGACTGCGCCATCGACGTCGCAGGAACGTGGCTCGACGGGCAGGTGTCACGGATCGTGTCGTCCGATGCATGGCGTTCGGGCGGGTTGCTCTTCATCGTCTGGGACGAAGGCGACGGCGGCGACAGCAACCTCGTGCCGCTCATCATGCTCGCCAAGGACGCGACCGCGGCGCGCATCGAAACGCAGTACGACCACTACTCGCTCCTCGCGACCATCGAGGACATCTTCGACCTTCCGCGACTCGGCGCGGCCGGGGCGGCGCGACCGCTCTCGCGGATCGCTGCCGGAACTCGCTGATCTAGGAGCGCGTCTCCAGCTTCACCAGCCGGCCATCTGGATCGCGCACCGCCATCTCACGTGTGCCCCAGTGCGTTGCGGCGAACGGCGCGACGACCTCGGCCGGTCGCGCGGGTGCGCTCTCGTCAGTCGCGGAGAGGTAGAGCTCGACCGCAGGCTCGCGGTCGGCGGGCACCTCCGCGAGATAGATGTACGGCCCGCCGCCGGTCGCGCGGAGCATCCCGGACGTGCCACGGTCGTCGTCGAGCTGGAAGCCGAGGGCGCGCCAGAACGCGACGCTCTTCCCCCAGTTGTGCGTCTCGATGTAGATGTGGTGGACCCGGTCCGCCGCCATCGCTATCTCCCCTTCTTGCGCTTCTCGCGGTCGAGGTAGTCGCGGAGCGCCGCGGCGACGAGCGCGGACAGGCTCATCTCCCGGTCGATCGCGACGTGCTTCACGTCACGGATGAGCTCGACCGGCAGGTATACGTTGAACTGCCGTATCTCGTCTTCGGCCATCTAATGTACTAGTATCCTAGCAACGCGCTGGCCGAGCACGATGACGCCAACGACGACGGCACCGATCGCCGCGATCAGCACCATCGCCGCGCCGACGTCCTTCGCGGCTTTCGCCAGCGGATGACGCTCGGGCGACGCCAGCGTCACAATGAGCTCGATCGCGGTATTGAGCGCCTCGAGCGCGAGGACGAGCGCAGTGGCCAGGACGAGTACCGCCCATTCGAGGGCGCTGGCGCCGAGCCACGCGGCGACCGCGATCACGATCGCACCGATCACGATCTCGATCTGCGCGCTTCGCTGAGTTCGTATCAGGTATGAGATGCCCTCGAGCGCGAAACCGAAGGAACGCAGCAGGCTCACACTCCGGAGTGTGGCTGACATTGGCATCCTTCCGCGCGACGCCGTCGCTCGCAGGCTGAACCGCGAGCTGTTCGTGGCGCTCGGCAGCACCGCCGCGGTACTGCTGCAGATGGCGCATCCGCTCGTCGCCGCGGGCGTGGATCAACACTCGGACTTCCGACGCGATCCCTTCGGCCGCTTCCACCGCACCGCCAACACCTCGCTCGATGCGGTCTTCGCCGACACGAAGCGCGCCAAACGCGCGCTCCGACGTATCGACGCGCGCCACGTTGCGGTACGCGGCACCGCCGTCGACGGACGCCCTTACCGCGCGCAGGATCCGCACCTCCTCCTATGGGTGCAGGCGACGCTGGTGCTGACGTCGCTGCGGTGGTACGAGCTCGTCGCCGGACGGCTCCCGCCGGCGGACCGTCAGCGCTACTGGGACGAAGGCAAGGTCTTCGCCCGCGAGCTCGGCGTGCCCGACGAGCTCTTCCCGCCGACCATCGGCGATCTCGAGCGGTACGAGCGCGACACGCTCGAGACGGCGGCAGTGCCCGACATCACGAGCCGCCTCGTCGCCCGGACCGTGCTGCATCCGTTCGCCGTGCTGCCCGACGCGGCCTACTGGCCGACCGACGTCATCGCTGCCGGACTTCTGCCACCTTCGCTGCGCGAGGCGTTCGAGCTGCGGTGGGGCACCACGGAGCGGTTCTTCTTTCGCTTCGTTATCCACGCGATGCGCATCTGGCGTGCGGTCGCACCGCGGTGGCTGGCGATCGTTCCGCACGCCCGCCTCTACGACCGGCGCGTCCGCTAGGAGGCGTCCTGAGCCGGGCGTTGGGTGAGCGGGGCGGCATCGGCCGCCCCGCTCGCCGCTTCTCGCCTCCCTGCGGAAAGAACGAGCCGTTGCGCTCGTGACCGAGCAGCGCTGTTATCACGGTCTGACCAGCCGGATTCGACTGGAAACTGAATCCAGTCTTGGTCACGGACCAGTCGATGTGGGCGCCCGTGGTCAAGAACTCGCCCGCGAAGCCCGCGCTCGTGTCACGGATCGTTCGCTGCGACGTCACGCCACTGAACCCGAGATCACATGTGACGACCGAAGGCGTGCTGGGGCCTGGGAGCCCAGGACCTCCGCCGCCGAACAGTGCGTTGACGAGCGTCCGTGGTCCCGCATCGCGACGTTCGTCATTGCGTAGCGCGCCGTGCCGGCATCCAGGTCCACCTCGACGACACTTGCCGGGGCGCGGAAGGTCCAAAGGAGGCCCCCTGCGCCGAAGCCCGGATTGTTGTCAACGATCTGATGCGTCCCCGCAGTGAAGGGGTCGACGACCCCTCGATAGACGTCGAGTCAGACGAACGCGAAGGTCCCCTGGTGCACACGGCCGTCGGTCCCGGGTGCCGACGCCGGTGCCATCGACGACCGCGGCACCGACAGCTCCGTTGAAATCTGTGATCGCGGATGGTTCGATGCCGATGCCAACACCGTTGATGTGAAGTCCCCCGAAGGCGGGATCTCCGGCGACAGGTGTGGGTGTCCCAGGTCCCGGGGCGCCCGCCGCCGCCTGAAGCGGCGCGAAGGCCGCCGATGCGGTCATGAGCGCCGTGGTCGCAGCGCCCGCCTTCAACAATTCGCGCCGCGATAGGGCATGCCGTCTCGCGTGGGGCGTGATCAGCTGCGCGAGTCGCGTAGCTGCCAGATTCCTCATACGCTGCCTCCCTCCCCTTTGTAGCGGCCGAGCAGTACACCCGAGTAGCTAGCCGGGACTCCTTTTGGGGCTGCTGCGGATCAGCGTCTGAAGGGTCGCGAGCTCTTCGGCTGTCTCACGCACGCGCCGGATTGTCGCGCGTCGCTTTGAGCATTGCGGCGGAGTGAGGCGCCAACGTGACGTCGTAGCCTTGCCGTCGCCGGCCGACATCCTGACGCTCCCAGAGATCTCGGACGAGCGCCGTGTCGGAGATCGAGCCGCCAACGAGGTCCCACGTCACCTCGGCGCGCGCAGCTGTCTCCCCGCGGTTCAACAGGACGACGGCCCGCGCGCCACCGGCGAGCTCGCGGACCCAGACCTCGACATCGCGCGCGCGATCCACGCGTCGGCCCTGCCTTCCGAGCGGATCCTGGTCCACCGCGATGACCTCGGGTGCGGTGAGGATCGCGCGGGTCGCGTCGCTCATCTTGCGCAGGTCGTTGCCCGCCATCAGCGGAGCGGCAAGGATCGCCCACAGCGAGAAGTGCGCGCGGTACTCGGCGTCGGTCATCCCGCCGTTGCCGACCTCGAGCATGTCGGGGTCGTTCCAGCGGTCGTGCCCGGCGAACTGAGCGAGCGCGTCCTGCCGGTCGAGGATGTCGATGACGCTGTCCCACCGGTCGGCGATGTCGTGTGAGGTCCGCCAGAGATGCCCGACGCTGCCACCCCACTCCCATGGCCGGTTGCGACCCCACTCGCAGATCGAAAGGACCATCGGCCGGCGGGCTGAGCGGATCGCCTCCGACCACGTCGTGAACGTCGCGCGCGCGTCGAGCCCCTCCGTGTGGCACCAGTCGACCTTCATGAAATCCACGTTCCATGACGCGAAGCGGCGCGCGTCGACGAACTCGCGCCCGCGGCTGCCGGGGTAGCCCTGGCAGGTGCGATCGCCGGCGCAGGTGTACAGGCCGAAGCGCAGGCTGCGTTCGTGGAGATAGCCAGCGAGGGCGCGCATGTCGGGGAAGCGCCAGAGATTCGGCTCGAGATTGCCGTCGTCGCCGCGGAGGCTGCCTTCCCAAGCGTCGTCGACGACGACGTAGCGGTAGCCCGCGTCGCGCATGCCGCTCTCGACGAGCGCGTCGGCTGTCTCACGCACGAGCTGATCGGACACGAAGGGGCCGAAGCGATTCCAGGAATTCCAGCCCATCGGCGGCGTCGGCGCGAGGCCGTCGCTGAGCGCGCCCAGTCCCATCTACTTAGAGCGGGGTCCGGCGGCTGGTCAGTCCTTCGGGTTGCCGCTGGGATCGAGCGAGACGAAGTACGACTCGCAGGCCATCTCGACGAGCTGGGACGTGAGCGCCGGCGGTTGGCCGAGGAAGCGCGCGGTGTCGATCAGCTGCTCGATGATGTCGCGCGGGTGGCACGAGCGAAGCCCGATGTTCTTCGTCCGGTAGATCGCGAGGATCTGGGACATCGACTCGGCGCGGTACTCGATGTTCTTCCGCGCGCACATACGCTTGAAGATCTCCTCGTACTGCGCGACCGTCGGCGCTTCGATGCCGATCTTGTAGCGGATGCGCCGCAGGAACGCTTCGTCGACGAGGTCGGCCGGGTCGAGGTTCGTCGAGAAGATGATGAGCATGTCGAAGGGGATCTCGATCTTCTTGCCGGTGTGCAGCGTCAGGTAGTCGACGCGCTTCTCGAGGGGGACGATCCAGCGGTTCAGGAGGTCCTTGGGTGACACGCGCTGCCGGCCGAAGTCGTCGACCATGAAGATGCCGCCGTTCGCCTTCATCTGGAACGGCGCCTCGTAGAACTTCGAGGTCTCGTCGTAGATGAGGTCGAGCGTCTCGAGCGTGAGCTCGCCGCCGGTCATCACGATGGGACGCTTGCTGATGATCCAGCGGTGGTCGAAGCGCAGCCGGTCGGACGCAGCCTGCTCCATGACCGGACGGTGGTAGACCTGATCGAAGACCTTGATGACCTGTTGATCGATCTCGACCGCGTACGGCAGCACGACCTCACCGCGCATGAGTGATACGAGCACTTCGCCGATCGTGGTCTTGCCGTTGCCGGGAGGGCCGAACAGAAAGATCGACTTGCCGGAGTTCACGGCCGGCCCGAGCTGCGCGAGCGTCTCGCGCGGGATGACCATGTGCGCGAACGCGCGCGCGAGGTCCTCTGGTGTGACGTGGATGTTCGAGATGGACTGGCGCTGCACCGCGGCGATGTAGGTCGCGAGCGGCACCGGCGCCTTGCCAACGTATTGGCTGCGCTGGAGCGCTTCCTGCGCCTTCTCCGATCCACGGTCGACGATGACGAACTGGTACGACGCGGACGAGATGCCCGCGCCGCCACGGATCTCCACCAGACGCTCGGTCTTGAGGAAATCCATGATCTTGTCGGTCACGCCCTGGATCGAGAGACCGAGCGCGCTCGCGAGTTCGGCCATGGACATCTGGCCGCGCAGATAGAGCGTCTTCAGCGCGAGGTCCGCGAGGAAGCCCAGCGTCAGTCCGGTCTGCTCGACTGTCTGCGGCTCGGGTGGCAGCGGGATCGCCGGCATCTCCGGATGCATCGCGGACGCGGCGCCCGCGGGGGCCGCGGGTCGTGTCTGCGTTTGCGGTTGGTACAAGTTCCTCTGAACCCCTTCCTGAATGCCTAACGGAGCATAGCGTCGAAGGTCGCCTCGTCTACCACTTTGACACCCAGCTGATGTGCTTTCTCTAGCTTCGTGCCCGCGCCAGGTCCCGCGACGAGCAGATCTGTTTTCGCGCTGACGGAACTCGTCGTCTTTCCTCCGAGCGAGCGCACGATCGCCTCGGCTTCCTCACGCGAACGTCGCTCGAGCGTTCCGGTGAACACGACCGTCTTGCCTGCGAACGGTCCGCTTGCCGCGACCGCGCGCGGTGTTGGGAGGATCGGACGCAGGTCTGCTTCGCTGAGCCGATCGAGGAACCGCTGCTCCTCGGGCTGCTGGAAATGCTCGCTGATGCTTTTCGCGACGACCTCGCCGATGCCGCTGATCTGCTGGAGCTCTTCCGCACTGGTACCGCGGAGGACGCGCAGCACGTCACCGAAGGACGGGTCCTCGGGGAGTCGACCGACGAGCCAGTGCGCGAGATCGTCCGCGGTCGTCCAGCCGAGGTGCGGCACGCCGAGCGCGTTCAGCATTCGCCCGAGCGGCCTGCGCCGGGCGTTCTGGATGCGCTCGTAGATGTTCGACGCGCTCTTCTCGGCGAAGCGATCGAGATCCATCAACTGTTCTTTGGTGAGGAAGAACACGTCCGCCGGATTGCTCACGAGTCCGCGCTCCTGAAGCTGCGTGATCAGCGCCCAGCCCATGCCCTCGATGTCGAAGCCGCCACGTCCAACGAAATGGCCGATCCGTTGTCCGGTCTTCGCGGGACATTCCGGATTCCCGCACCGGTACGCGACCTCGCCCTCGACGTGTTCGACGCTGCCGCCGCACTCGGGGCAGCGCTCGGGCATCGCGAACTCGGGATACGCCTTGCCCTTCTCGCGCGCGTCATGCTCCGCACGCACGACCTCAGGGATCACGTCGCCGGCGCGCTGGATGATCACGCGGTCCCCCACGCGCACGTCGAGCCGGCGCACCTCGTCGAGGTTGTGTAGCGTCGCGCGCTTCACCGTCGTGCCACCGACCACCACCGGCGCGAGCCACGCGACCGGCGTGAGAACACCGGTCCGCCCGACGTACACCTTGATGTCCTCGACGGTGGTCGTCACCTGCACGGCCGGGAACTTGAAGGCGGTCGCCCACTTCGGGTTGTTCGAAACGAATCCGAGCCTCTCCTGATCCTCGATGCGATCGACCTTCACGACCACTCCATCGGTCCCGTAGTCGAGGTCGTGCCGCTTCTCCTTCCATTCCGCGATGAACGAGAGCGCTTCGTCGATGTCCCTGGCGCGCTTCCAGTGCGGATTCGTCCGCACACCAAGCTCGCGAAGCCGCTCGAGGAGCTCGTGCTGTGACGCGACGTCGAGGCCTGCTGCGGAATACGACCACATGGCGAGATTCCGCTTCGCTGTCGCGCTCGGGTCGAGCTGCCGCACCGCACCGGCGGCCGCGTTTCGCGGGTTCGCGAAGGGCGGCTCGCCGCGCTCGGCGCGCTCCTTGTTCGTCGCCTCGAACGACGCGGTCGGAAGGTAGACCTCGCCACGGACATCCACGCGACCAGGGACCGCCTCGCGGAACGTCAGTGGGATCGACTTGATCGTTCGGAGATTGGTGGTGACGTCCTCGCCGACCGAGCCGTCACCCCGCGTCGCGCCCTGGACGAACTTGCCGTCCTGGTAGGTGAGGTTGATCGCGAGACCGTCGATCTTCAGCTCACAGACGTAGCCGACGTCGTCGCGACCGAGACCCTTGCGGACCCGCTGGTCGAACGCGCGGAGCTCCGTTTCGTCGAAGGCGTTGGAGAGCGACAGCATCGGCCGCGCGTGCTCGACCGGGGCGAACCGGTTCGACGCCGGCGCGCCGACCCGCTGCGTCGGCGAGTCGGGCGTGACGAGCTCGGGATGTTTCGCTTCGAGCTGGCGGAGCTCGCGCATGAGCGCGTCGTACGCCTCATCCGCGATCGTCGGCTGGTCGAGGACGTGGTACTCGTAGTTCGCCTTCTCGATCCGGCCGCGCAGCTCCGCAATGCGTTTCTCTGTCGACGACGTGGCCATGCTGCGATTCTCGCTCAGCCGGTCGTGCTAGCGTCGGCGACGATGGCCTCCGCCCCTCCCGTCACCGAGATCGACCTCACCGAGTTCTCCGAGATCGTCGACAACGCCCGCACCGACGGCGAGCGCGGCCAGAACACCGGTGCGGTCGCGACGGCGAACGACGGACGCCCCGACGTCGCACTGAAGGGCAGCCTCATGGTCTGGGATGCCGACCACCTCGCCTGGTGGGAGCGCGGCCGCGCGGAGACCGAGGCCGCGGTGCGCGCCAACCCGCAGGTGGCGGTGATGGTGCGGAACATCGTGCGCGACCGGCGGACGCTGCGCTTCTATGGCGAGGCGCGCATCGTCGATGACGCCGAGCTGCGCGAGCGCGTCTGGCAGCGCGTGAGCCAGGTCGAGAAGGACACCGATCCGGAGCAGCAGGGGGTCGCTGTTCTGGTGCGCATCGACCGCGTGCGCGCCGGCAAGTTCGACATCCAGCGGCGCTAAGTCTTCGCGCGCGCGGCTTTCTTCTGCCGGGGACTCATCGTCTCCTGTGGCGGCTGCCACTTCGAGTTCTCCCGCCCCGGACGGCCACCGTACCGCGGATCAGGGACGGTCTCGCGGCCTTGAATCGACTTACGTGCCCGGCTCGTGACGCCGGTCTCCGGATCCTGGCGACCGATCTTCTGCGCACCCCTCGCCGCCCGCTTCGATGGTGTTTCCCCGCGACCTCTCGCTCTCTCTGCACGCGACTTCGGCATGACGCCCTCCTGGATCCCGTTCGACGCGAGCGTACGCTCCACCGCGTGGACGAGTCGTCGGTCGAGCGGACGCTCGCGGAATGCGAGCAACAGCTTCGCGCGGGTGGAACGCCTGACCTCCGTGCGCTCGGCTTCTGGCGCGCTGTCGCCGCGGTGAAGCGACACCCCGATCTGGTGGGCCCATACGCGACGCGGATCGCGACGATCGATCGGGCGGTGTTCCGCCGCCGTGTCCGGCTCGCGTTCCCGGTGGTCCTCGGCGTGATCGTTCTCGACCTGGGGCTGTTCGGCGGACTCGTCCTTCTGGGTGTCGCGACGCTCGTCGATCATCACTGGCGCGAGATCCTGGTGCTCGTCGCCGCCGGCGCGCTCGACGTGACGACCCACGGCCTCGCCCACCTCGCCGTCGGCACGTTCGTGGGGATCGACTTCACCGATTGGTTCGTCGACCTTCCGAAGCGACCGCAGCCCGGCTTCAAGATCGACTACGCGTCATACCTGCGCGCGTCACCGCGGCAACGGGCCTGGATGCACGCGGCCGGCGCGATCGCGACCAAGCTCACGCCGTTCCTGGTCATCCCGTACGCGATTGCGATCGGTGCGGAGACGTGGGCGCTGCTCGTCCTGCTCGCGGTCGGCGTCGCCCAGATCCTCTTCGACGTGCTGTTCTCGGTGAAAGCGTCCGACTGGAAGAAGTTCCGCCGCGAGATGCGACTCGCTCGTTAGGCCTTCGCGAGCTTCGCGAAGGATGCCATCAGCTTCTTCACGCCTTTGTCCGGGAACGCGACGACGACCTCTTCGTCGTCGCTACGCACCTGGCTCGACACGACCACGCCGCTCCCGAGCGACGGGTGCCGCACGTGGTCGCCGGGGCGGAACTTCGTGTCCGACGGCGCGACGCGCCTCCGTGGCGTTTCGACACGGCCGGTCCACGCGCCGGGCAGGCCGGCGAGTGCGGCCTCGCGGCGCGCGGCCTTCCGCTCCTCGTAGCGCTCACGGTCGCGCTCCCAGTCGAGATCAGCCCACACGTCGCGCTCCTCCGTCTCGACGCGGCCGCGGTGCTCGATGCCCTCCGTCGGGAGCTCGAGCAGGAAGCGGGACGGCGGATTCTCGTTGGTCCGCCCGAACAGCATCCTCCGACGCGCGAAGGTGAGGAACGCGCGGTCCTTCGCGCGCGTGATGCCCACGTAGGCGAGTCGGCGCTCTTCCTCGATCCGGTCCTCGTCGTCGAGCGAGCGCGCGTGTGGGAACACCCCGTCCTCCATGCCGGTCAGGAAGACGATCGGGAACTCGAGGCCCTTCACCGCATGAAGCGTGATGAGCGTCGCGACCGGTTTCGCCTCCGCGAACTCATCCTGATCCGAGACGAGCGCGACCTGCTCGAGGAACGCGGGCAGCTGCTCCTCCTGCGGGAGCGTGAGGAACTCCTCGGCGAGGCTGCGCAGCTCGAGCACATTCGCGTGCCGCTCCTCCCCCTCCTCGGTGCCGTCCTTGAGATACGTGCCGTAGCCCGTCGCCGCGATGACAAGGTCGATGAGCTCCGGCATCTCGAGGCGAGTCGCCTCATCGTGCAGCTTCACGACGAGCCGGCCGAACGCGGTGAGCGCGGTCTGCTGCCGCTTCGGGATCTCCGCGATCTCCTCGGCGCGGAGGAGCGCCTCCGTGGGCGTCAGCTCGTTCGCGCGCGCGAAAGCCATCAGTCTCGCGCGCGTCTTGTCGCCGATGCCGCGGGGCGGCGTGTTGATCACGCGAGCGAGGGCGACGCTATCGAGCGGGTTCCTCACGATCCGCAGGTAGCCGAGCGTGTCCTTCACCTCTCTCCGCTGATAGAAGGACACGCCGCCGACGACCTGATACGCCAGGCCGAAGGAGCGGAACACGTCCTCGATCGCGCGCGACTGCGCGTTCGTCCGGTACAGCACGGCGACGTCGCGGTTGTTCGTCACCTCGCCCTGCCGCTGCAGGCGCTCGATCTCGCGCGCGATCGCCTCGGCCTCGTGGTGCTCGTCGAACGCCTCCATCACCACGACCGCAGGACCGCCCTCACGCTTGGTCCAGAGCTTCTTCTCTTTCCGCGCCGCGTTGTTGCGGACGACGGACCACGCGGCGTCGAGGATCTTCTGTGTGCTGCGGTAGTTCTGCTCGAGCTTCACGACCTTCGCGTTCGGGTAGTCCCGCTCGAAATCGAGGATGTTGCGCACGTCCGCGCCGCGCCAGCTGAACACGCTCTGGTCGTCGTCGCCGACGACAGCGAGGTTCTGACGGAATCCCGCGAGGTAACGCAGCAGCACGTACTGCGCGCGGTTCGTGTCCTGGTATTCATCGACGAGGATGTGCTGGTAGCGCTCCTGCCATCTCTCGAGCGCGAGGTCGCTCGTCTCGAACAGCCGGCAGACGAGAAGGAGCAGGTCGTCGAAGTCGACGGCGTTGTTCTCGCGGAGCAGCGAGTCGTAGCGCTGCCAGACGAGCGAAGCGATCCGGTCCAGCTGATTACGCGGCGCGTTCGCCAGGTCGGCGGCACCCTTGAGCTCGTTCTTCGCGCCGGAGATCACGTTGCCGATGGCGCCCGGCGTGAAGAGGCGCTCGCTCACGCCCTGCTCCGACATGGCCTGGCGGAGCAGGGCCCGCTGGTCGCCCTCGTCGTAGATCGCGAAGGCGCGGTCGATGCCGACGAGCGGGCCGTCGCGCCGAAGCAGGCGAGCGCAGAAGGCATGAAACGTCCCGACCGTCAGGTCCTTGAGCTGCCCCTCGCCGAGTAGCCGCTCAAGGCGCTCCTTCATCTCCCGCGCGGCCTTGTTCGTGAACGTGACGGCCAGGATCGAGTGCGGCGAAATGCCGAGGTCACGGATCAGATAGGCGATGCGGTGTGTGAGCACGCGCGTCTTGCCCGATCCGGCGCCGGCCAGGATGAGCAAGGGCCCGTCGCCGTGCGTGACGGCGGCGCGCTGCTCGGGATTGAGAGGGTCGAGGATGGGATCGGGCACCGTTTCGATGGTATGTGCGACAGGCACTTGTGGATGGAACGTGGAAATTCCCGCGAGTCCGTGGAGAACGCGCGCCCGTCTTTGTGGAGAAGGGGCTTTCCTGCGAGGGTGAGCGGCGTCAGATTGCTCGCCATTCCCGGGGAGCTTGCGTCTGGGGGAGACATCTCCCGGCGCCGGAACCTCGGGATTTTTCTTGCCGATCGATCCGCGCGAGCGGCGCGCCTTCATTACGGATGCGCTGTCGATGACGTGTTGAAAAACCTGATCCGTTTGTGGACGACTTCGCCGGCGGTCCGTGGATAAGAGGGTTGTCGCTGTCTAGCTCGCCAAGTATGTTTCCTCTCGTCCCGAGGGGACTGTCAAAGGGAACGGGTCCGAGATTCCATCAAGGGCACCGGTCCCCGGGAGCGCAACCGGAGATAGCATCAAAGGCGGTCCGAGAGGATATCGAGGATCGGCTCCACGGCCAGGCTGCTGAGCATCGATGCAGTGGCAGGGCACGGAGGCAGTTCGCTCGGGACGCTTTTTGTTTCCCCTCATCCGGCGCTGGACGCCGTCCGTACAGTCGTCGCAGATGCCGAACACTTCCGACCAGCCTGACGACGTCCTGATCGTTGCGCTCGCCGAGCGCGACCTGGGCGCTCTGGCGTCGCTCTACGA
>DATDEH010000125.1 GCA_036523395.1 Candidatus Limnocylindria bacterium
CAGGAACACCGGCATGCGCTGGGCGGCGGCGGCGAGAGCGATGAGGATCACCAGCATCAGCGGGTCGACGTGCGCGACGTTCAGCGTGCGCAGCGACTGCGCCAGCGCTGCCGCACCCAGCGCGGCGACGAAGAGGACATAGAAGCGAAGTCCTTGCCTCATCGTGCGCCGTCCAAAAGCGGATCTTGTTCCCAACTTACGGTCTCCCACGCGACGCCCTCCCAGCGAACGCTTTCCCATGTCACGCTTTCCCAGGTCACCGACTCCCAGGTCACGCCTTCCCAGGTGATGCCTTCCCAGATCGTGCCGCTTCCCGCGACGCCACTGCGCTCGAGCGTCGTCATGAGGAGCCTCGATGGCAGCAGCAGACCATTGACCTGACGCGGGGTCGCGGTGAGCGCTGTCGTCGCCGTGACCGCGCGGCTCACGGTGCCCGTGAGGCTGCGGCCGGACGCGACGATCGCGCCCTTCGTCTTCGTCGGTGTGTAGTCGGCGTGCGCGCTGACGATGAGGGCGGCGACGCCCGAGACCATCGCGCTCGAGACCGATGTCCCCGACATGCGGATGTACAGGTTGAGGTTGTTCGCGCTGTTGCTGCCGTTGCCGTTGCCGACAACAATCCCGTTCGGGTTCGCGTTCGCGAGCGCATTCGCGTTCGCGACCACGCGGTCAGGCTTGTCCATCTCGAGGCGTGCGCCGTTCGCGCGGAGCGACACGACGCGGCGACCCGGGGCGAGCACGTCGGGCTTCGCGAAGCCGTCAAGCGTCGGGCCGCGGCTCGAGAAGGCCGACTCACGGTCGTCCTGCTCGGCCGGCGTCCCTTGGTCGTCGAAGCTGCCGGCGGTGATGACGAACGGGTCGGCGCCGGGTGTCGCCATCGTTCCGGGCACGGGACCGTCGTTGCCGGCGGCGGCCACCACCGCGACGCCCGAGAACCATGCGGCCTCGGCCAGCGCGGCGAGCAGATCCGTGTGATACGACGAGCGCTGCGTCGTGCCGAGCGACAGGTTGAGCACGCGGATGTTCAGCGCCCTCCGGTTCTTGAGGAGCCAGTCGAAGCCGGCGACCACGCTGCGGAGCGTGCCGTCGCCGTTCTGGTCGAGGACGCGGATGTCCACGAGGAGCGCGTCGGGGGCGACGCCGCGGAAGGTCGTCCCGCGCGCCGCGATGATGCCCGCGAGGTGCGTGCCGTGTCCGGCCGGGTCGAGCCCGACGCCGTTGTCGCTGGCGAAGTTCGCGCGGGCGATCACCTTGCCGGCGGGTAGGTCGGGGTGCGCACCGATGCCGGTGTCCATCAGCGCGACGACGGCGCCGGCGCCGGTCGAGATGGCCCATGCGCCGTCGGCCTCGATCGCCTCGATGCCGATGCTGTCCTTCTTCGATGTGCTGCCGAACTCGTCGAGGTCCTTCCCGTTGCTGTTGCGCCCGCCGCCGACGGCGGTGACGTGAGCGTCGGTCGTGGCGCGGAGCACCGCGCGGTCGGTCGCGACGGTCGCGAGCGCCTGATCGCTCAGGCGGGCGCTCACGACGTTGACGCTGTCGAACGCGGCGACGTCCGTCGCGCCTGCCGAGGTCAGGTCGGCGGCGACGGTCCATGCGGTGCCGGCTGCGACCTGGATGAGGGCGACGTCGCCGGCGTGGAGGGCGGGATCGACATCGACGCGCGCGACGGAGGCGCGACCAGTCCACGCGGTCCCGATGAGCAGCGCGAAGACGAGGATCGACGTGACGGATCGTCCAAGTGCGCGCCGCATCCCCACGTGTGTAGTTGTGGACCCC
Source organism: Candidatus Limnocylindria bacterium (assembly GCA_036523395.1). Classification (NCBI taxonomy): domain Bacteria; kingdom Bacillati; phylum Chloroflexota; class Candidatus Limnocylindria; species Candidatus Limnocylindria bacterium. The sequence goes on from DATDEH010000125.1 coordinate 1,780, forward strand.
AGTCACTCTTTGGTCATCACCCGCGCGAGTGAAGGGGAGGACGTGCGAGTTACACCCGATACACCACAGAAACTCGCTGCTCTATTCGGTTGCGGGCCACTACACCAATCGCTCTAGAGCGAGGCCCGCAACCGAACGAGAGATCTTCCTCTAGAAGGTTGACCGCACCGCTTGCACTGCCTGCTGGTAGACCTGCTGGTGGGGGCTCTCGGCGCCGCGCGCGCTCTTGCGCCGCTCGCCGATCACGGTCTTGATGAAGGCCTCGACCACCACCGGGTTGAACTGGGTGCCGCTGTTGGCGCGCAGCTCGCGCAGC
>DATDEH010000126.1 GCA_036523395.1 Candidatus Limnocylindria bacterium
TCGCGATGCTCGCTGCCACACTCGCGGCGTACTTCCTCGCCGGGCGCGCGGGTCGCCGCGGTGGCCGGCTCGTGGCCTGGATCAACCGCAGCGTCCTCAATCCCATCGTCCTTCGCATCGCCGGGCCGCTCGCCGTCTCCGTCGTGCACCACGTTGGCCGCAAGACTGGCCGGAGCTACCACACACCGGTGTTCGCGGAGCAGACGAGCGAAGGTTTCATCGTGGGCCTCATCTACGGCGCCGACACCGATTGGTGTCGCAATGTCCTCGCGGCCCGCGGCGCGATCCTCGTGTACCGCGGCCATGAGCTGCGCCTGGTGAGCCCGCGCGTCATCGACGCGACCGCCGCACGGGCGGTGCTGCCGCTGGGGATCTGGCTGATCCATCGGATGCTCGGGACGACCGGATTCCTCACGCTTCGGCATCCGCAGGGAGGGTCAGCCCCGCTGACGCCTCATCGTGTCGCACCGACTACGCGCGCTCATCGCCCGGGTCCCCACCGTCTCCGCATCAAGCGGCCGAAGACCCGCGCAAAGGAGCGCTCGAGCTCACATCCCTGAGTCGGGCGGCTCCTCGAACTCGTCCCAGCCTTCTGACGACTCGAGCTCCTCGGCGTAGCGCTCGGGCTCGACGCCAAGGCTCTCGATCACGGCGATGAGGCCATTGCGCTGCTCGGGCGGTGTCGTCCGGATCCACCCGCGCACGACGTCATCGACCTCGACTTCGCTCGCGCCGCGCTGCTCGGCCGCGGCCTCGCTCTCGTCACGCGCCGCAGCGCCGGCGAGCTCGCGAAGTGTCTCGGGGACCATGCCGACCAGGGCCTGGAGCATCGAGTCCGCGGCGTCGCTCCAGTTCATCCGATCGCGTCGATGCCGGTCGTAAAGCGTCCGATGATGAGCTTCTGGATCTGGGTCGTGCCCTCGTAGAGGCGATTCACGCGCGCGTCGCGCCAGAGCCGCTCGACAGGGAACTCATCCGAGAAGCCGTAGCCGCCGTGGATCTGGATCGCGTTGTCGCAGGCGCGCTGCGCGATCTCGCCGGCGTACAGCTTCGCGATGCTCGTCTCGCGCGTGCTTGCCACGCCCCTGTTCTTCAGGTGGCCGGCGCGATAGACGAGAAGCCGCGCGGCCTCGGTCTCGACCACCATGTCCGCGATCATCTCCTGCACGAGCTGATGCGCCGCGATGGGCTTTCCGAACGCCTGCCGCTGAGTGGCGTACGCGACGGAGGCATCGATCGCGGCCTGAGCCTGGCCGACCGCGCCGGCGGCCACCGAGTAGCGCCCCGAGTCCAGCGCGGCCATCGCGATCTTGAACCCCTCGCCGACCTCGCCCAGTCGCATCGCGTCGGGAACGCGCACGTTGTCGAGGATCAGCTCGCTCGAGTCCGACGAGCGGAGGCCGAGCTTCCCGTGCAGCGCCTGGCTTCCATACGGGCTCTTGTCGCGGTCGATGAGGAACGCGGTGATGCCCTTGTAGCCCTTTGACGGATCGATGGTCGCGAACACGAGCGCGAGCTTGGATACCGATCCGTTCGAGATCCACATCTTGCGGCCGTTGATGATCCAATCGTTGCCGTCGCGCTTCGCGGTGGCTTGCAGCCGCGTCGCGTCGCTCCCGACCGCCGGCTCGGTGAGTCCGAAGCATCCGATCACGTCGCCCTTGCACAGGCGCGGGAGCCAGGTGCGCTTCTGCTCTTCGGTCCCGAACTTCAGGATCGTGATCTCGACGAGCGAGATCTGGACCGACAAGGTCGTGCGGACGGACGAATCCGCGCGGCCGATGGCCTCGGTGATGATCGCGTGCGAGATGAAGTCGACGCCCATGCCGCCGTACTCCTCGGGGATGGGGCCGCCGAGGAAACCGATGGGCGCCATCTTCCTCAGCACGTCGTCCGGAAACCGCTCGGCGCGGTCGCGCTCGCGCGCGCCAGGCGCGATCTCACGATCGGCGAACTCGTTGGCGAGCTTGTGGATCTGCTGCTGTTCGGGGGAGAGGTCGAAGTCCATTGACGCAGACTACCGAACCTAGACTGCGCGCGTGCGCGTTGGCGTGGACCTGCCGCTCCTCACGATGCCGGGCCGCGACGCGGTGTTAGCGCATGCGCGCGCGGTCGAGCGGCTCGGCTTCGACTCGCTATGGATGAACTCTCACACTGTCATACCGGTCACGTTCGCGGCGAACTATCCGTACAGCGCCGACGGCCGGCCCGTGTGGAACGCCACGAGCTCGTGGCTCGACGCGCTGACGACCATCGCCTTCGTCGCGGCGGCGACGGAGCGCGTGCGCCTCGGCATCGCGGTCGTACCGCTCATCACGACGCACCCTGTCAGGCTCGCGAAACAGGTCGCCACGATCGACGTGCTCTCGAACGGACGCTTCGAGCTCGGCGTCGGCGGTGGCTGGCTCGTCGAGGAGGCGCAGGCGCTCGGGAATCCGACCGACCATCGCATCCGGCGCATGGAGGAGACGATCGAGATCCTGCGTCGCGCGTGGCGCGAGCCGACGTTCAGCTACGACGGGCGCTTCTGGAAGATCCCGCCGGTCGGCGTCAATCCGAGACCGCCCCAGGGCGAGCGGCTGCCCCTGTGGATCGGAGGACATGGGGATGCCGCCCTGCGTGTGGCCGTCGAGCACGACGCCGGTCTGTTCATCTGGGTGCCCACGGCGGACAAGCTCGCCGCATACCACCAGAGGCTCCGCGCCTCGAGCGCGACCGCGCCGCTCGGCGCATCCCTTCCGCTGGCGCGCGTCGAAGACAACGGCTGGCTTGAGGCGGCGCTCGCAATGCGCGACGCGGGAGCGGACCTGCTCGTCATCGGCCGGCGGTGGGACGACGGCACGCTGCGAGACCTGGAGCGCTTCGCGAAGGAGGTGTTGCCGGCGCTCGCATGAAAGCACTCCTCTTCGACCTCGACAACACGCTGCTCATGGAGGACGACGTCACGTTCCGCGCGGTGCGCGCGGCTTGTGACCGGGCGGAGGGGCGAGCTCCCGCCGAACGGCTGTACGAGGCGACCCTCCGCATCGCGGACGATCGCTGGCGTGCCGCGCCAACGTCGGCGTACGCCGACCGTATGGGCATCTGGTGGGGTGAGGGCCTGTGGGGCGAGTTCAAAGGAGACGGCGACGGTCTCCACGCGCTGCGCGATTTCGTGCCGATATTCCGGCGCGAGGTGTGGCGCGACGCCCTCGCCGAGTGCGGTGTCGCCGACTCCGACCTCGTAGCGGATCTCGACGAGGTGTATCGCCACACGCGTCGCGCAGGCGAGATCGTCGATCCGGACGCCGGTGCCGTGCTCGACGATCTCTCGCGCGACCATCGCCTCGCGCTCGTGACGAACGGTGCGCCCGATGTGCAGCGTGAGAAGCTCGGTCGCGCCGCGCTCATGCACTACTTCGCGGCGGTCGTCATCTCCGCCGAGATCGACGTCGGAAAACCAGACCGGCGGATCTTCACGGCCGCACTCGACGCGATCGGCGCAACCGCGGACGCCGCGGTGATGATCGGCGACAGCCTGCCGCGCGACATCCGCGGCGCACACAATGCCAGCCTGCGATCCATCTGGGTCGATCGCGGCGATGTGGTCCCAAAGCCGGATGATGCGATGCCGGACGCGCGCGTGGCCGCGCTCAGTCAGATCCGGTCGTGCCTCGACGCGTGGGAGCCTGACGCCGCTTCTCCTCGAGGCTCGCCCTGATCTCATCCGGCGTCGCCTCGACCTGCGTCGCGAGGACCAGCATCACATAGAGGAGATCGGTGAGCTCGCTGATCGTCCGCTCGCGACCCTCACCACGTAGAGCGGCCGCGGTCTCGCCGGCCTCCTCGATCAGCTTCGCCGCGATCGCCTCATGCCCCCCCTTGAAGAGCTCCGCGGAGTAGGAGTCCACGGGCAGGTCGCGGCGGCGCTGACGCAGCATCGCCGCGAGCTCCGAGAGGAAGCGTCCGAGATCGGTCGCGTTCACCGGACCGAAACACGTTGCGTCGCCGGTGTGGCATGCCGGCCCCGCCGGGTGGACCTTCACGAGGAGCGCATCAGCGTCGCAATCCGCCACGAGCTCGACGAGATGCAGAACATTGCCGCTCGTTTCGCCCTTCTTCCACAGTTTGTCGCGCGAGCGGCTGTGGAAGTGGACCTCGCGCGTGCGCACCGTGACGTCCAGCGCCTCGCGGTCCATGTACGCCAGCATCAGCACCGCGCCGGTCGCGGCGTCCTGGACGACGGCCGGGACCAGACCGCGCTCGTCGAACCGGATCTCACCGGTCATGCGGCCTCGACGCTCGGCCGGACGTTCACGCCGCGCCGCCCGAGCTCCTCCTTCAACGCCGCCACCGCGATCTCACCGGAATGGAAGATCGACGCCGCCAGCCCCGCCTCCGCGCCGGTGCGCCGGAACAGCTCCACGAAGTCCGATGGCCGGCCCGCGCCGCCCGATGCGATCACCGGCACGCGCACCGCGTCAGCGACGCGTGCGGTGAGATCGAGCTCGAAGCCGTCACGGGTGCCGTCGCGGTCCATCGATGTGAGCAGGATCTCGCCCGCGCCGGCCTCGACCCCGCGGCGCGCCCACTCGACGGCGTCGAGCCCGGTCGGCGTGCGGCCGCCTTCCACATAGACCTCGTACGAACCGTCGTCGCGGCGCTTCGCATCGATCGCGAGCACCGCGGCCTGCGAGCCCGCGCGGCCGGCGATCTCACCGAGCAGTGCCGGCCGCCGCACCGCCGCGGTGTTCACCGCGACCTTGTCGGCGCCCGCGCGCAGGATCGCCGCCGCGAGATCCACCGAGCCGATCCCGCCGCCGACGCAGAACGGGATCGTGAGCGTCGCGGCGACCTGCTGCGCCAGATCGATGACCGTGCGCCGCTGCTCCGCGGAAGCGGTGATGTCGAGGAACACGAGCTCATCCGCACCTTCGCGGTCGTAACGCGCGGCGAGGTCGACCGGGTCACCGGCGTCGCGGATTTCGATGAACCGGGTGCCCTTCACGACACGGCCGTCCTTCACGTCGAGGCAGGGGATGATGCGCCGAGCCAGCATGCGCTCACGCCGCCGTCGCGCGGACGAACGATGCGAGCGCATGTGTGCCGGTCGCGCCGCTCTTCTCAGGATGGAACTGCAATCCGAGCATTCCCGGGGCGGCGACGACCGCCGCGAGACTCTCGCCGTGCTCGACGGTGCCAAAGACCGCGCTCGCGTCCGACGGTGCCGCCGCATACGAATGGACGAAGTAAAAGTACGCACCGTCGGGGACTCCGACGAGCCAGGGGTGCGCGCGAGCGACGCGAACGCTGTTCCAGCCCGTGTGCGGGACGCGCACGTCGCCGCGCAGCCGTCGCACGCGGCCGCGCATGAGGCCGAGGCCCGCCGTCCCGGGATCCTCCTCGCTTTCCTCGAAGAACAGCTGCATCCCGACGCAGAGTCCGAGGATGGGGATCGCGCGGTCGTGCGCGATGCGGACCATCGCGTCGAGTCCGAGTCTCCTCAGCTCGCGCGCACAGTGCCCGAAGTGACCGACGCCGGGAAGGACGACCGCCTGCGCCGCGAGGATCTCGGCGTGCGAACGCGTCACGCGCACGTCCTTCGCGCCGGCGCGGCGGAGCGCGCGCTCGATGTTGGGCAGGTTGCCGACGTCGTAGTCGACGATCGCGATCATCCGATCCGACCCTTCGAGCTCGGCACGCCCTTTCGCCGCGGATCGCGCTGCGTTGCGGCGTCGAGCGCGCGGCCGAACGCCTTGAACGTGGCCTCGAGCAGGTGGTGCGTGTTGCCGCCACGAAGCTGCGTGACGTGGAGCGTGCAGCGCGCGCTCTGCACCAGCGCGATGAAGAAGTCCGGCACGAGCGTCGAGTCGAAGGAGCCGACGATCCGCGTCTTGGGCGTGAGGTCGTGTGCGAAGTACGGCCGGCCGCCGAGGTCGAGCGCGACGCTCACGAGGCATTCGTCCATCGGCACTTCGAGCGACGCGTAGCGCACAAGACCCTTGCGATCGCCGAGGGCCTCGTCGATCGCGGCGCCGAGCACGAGACCGATGTCCTCGACGGTGTGATGCTGGTCGACCTCGATGTCGCCTTTGGCTTTGAGCGTGAGGTCGAAGAGACCGTGCACCGCGAAGAGCTCGAGCATGTGGTCGAGGAACGGCAGTCCCGTGCGGACGCTCGCCGTGCCCGAACCGTCGAGCTTGAAGCGGACCTGGATGTCCGTCTCCTTCGTCCGGCGCGCGCGGCGCGCGCCACGCGCGGCAGGCATCAGCGAACCTCCCGGGTCACGCGCGGGCCTCCAGCGAGGCTCCGTGAAAGCGCATGCCCTCGTGCGCCGCGATCGCTGCGCCGGCTCGCGCGAGGTCACCAAGATCGCCGCGCATGGACACGCGGCTGGTCCAGCGCACGAAGTCATCGACGCGGAGCGCCGATGCCCACCGTGCCGTGCCACCGGTCGGTAGCGAGTGATTCGTTCCCGCGACGTAGTCACCGAACGCGACGGCCGAGCGCATGCCGATGAAGACCGCACCGGCGTGTCGCAGGTGGGCCGACAGTGCGGCAGCGCCGCGGCCCGCGAGCAGCACGTGTTCGGGGCAGGCGTCGTCGGCGGCCTTCACGGCGGCGAGCAGGTCCTTGGCGCGATACAGGGATATCCGCGCAGGGCGCTGCTTGGCGAGCGCGGAGACGACCCCGCGCAGGAGGTGGGCGTCGTCGCTCACGAGCGCCGCGAACGCGCCGGCTCCATGCTCGGCCTGCGCGAGGAGGTCGAGCGCCACGACACTCGCGTCGGCGTCGCCCGATGCGACGGCGATCAGCTCGCTCGGGCCCTGGAGCGCATCGATGCCGACGTCGGCCGAGACCAACCATTTCGCCGCGGTCGCGTACGAGTTGCCGGGGCCGACGATCTTGTCGACGCGGCCGAGCGACGCGGTGCCGTACGCGAGCGCGGCGACCGCCGCCGCACCGCCCGCGCGATAGAGCGTCGTCGCATCGACGAGCTCCAGCGCGTATGCGAGTGCCGGATCCACCGAGCCATCGCGTGGCATCGGCGAGGCGACGACGAACTCTCGGACGCCAGCGATCTGCGACGGCACGCCGGTCATGAGCGCCGTCGAGGGATACGCCGCGGCGCCGCGCGGAACGAGCGCGCCGACGCGATCGAGCGCCGACGGAACGAGGCGCACGTCAGTGCGGCCATCGCGAAGCCCTGATTCGCGCGGGCGCTGCCGCTCGTGGAATTCACGGATGCGCGCATAGGCCAGCTCGAGCGCGCGCCGCGTGTCGAGCGGACACGCGCGTGCGGAACGCCGTATCGCCCGCGAATCGAGAACGAGATCCCGTGGCCTCGCGCCGGCCCGGTCGAACCTTCGCACGCTCCTCAGTACGCCGGCATCGCCGTCGCGTCGCACCGCGCGGATTATCGCGGCCGCCGCGGTCCGTTCGCGCGGCGAAAACGCGCCTCCGCGGCGCGCGCTGGCGATGTCCGCGCGTAGCGAGCTGAGGGCCTTCGTCTTCATCGCGCGGCCGCCCAGGAGGCGAGACGCTCGGCAAGAGGGGCTATCTCTCTCCGGCGCAGCTGGTATGCGGAAGGATTCGCGATGAGGCGCGCGGTGCTGGTCGCGATCTCCTCGACGACCGCCAGGTCGTTCGCCGCAAGGGTCGCGCCGGTCGCGACGAGGTCGACGATCCAGTCAGCGAGGCCGACCTGCGGTGCGAGCTCCGCAGATCCGGCGACCCTCACGATCTCGACTTGGATGCCGCGCCGACGGAAGTGCTCTTCGGCGACGCGCGGGTACTTCGTCGCGACCTCGAGACTCCCGAGGTGCCGGTAGTCGTCGAGCGAACGCTCGAGCGCGTCGCGCGGCGCCGCAACGACGAAGCGGCAGGCCCCGAAGCGGAGGTCGACAAGCTCGAGCACTCGCGCGGCCGATTCCATCAGCACGTCCTTGCCCACGATGCCGAGATCTGCGGCGCCACGTTCGACGTAGGTCGCGATGTCGCTGGGTCGCGCGAGCACGTACTCGACGTTTCCGCTCGGGACCAACAGACGTCGATCCTCGCCGAGCCGCGACACGTCGAGGCCGACCGCGCGCAGCGCTGTCAGCGCATCGGCCAGCAGCACGCCCTGAGCGAGCGCGAAGCGAAGTGGCGTCATGCCAGCTCCTGCGCGAGCTGGTCGGCCGTAACGACACGACCGTCCGGCAGGCGAACCCGGTCGCGATCGACGACGGTCGACTCGACGATCTCGAGACCTGCGCGCTCCGCCACCGCGCCGATCGCTACGACCAGCCCGCGTGCGCGGAGACTCGCGGCGAGCTGCGCGGTCTCGCGCGGACCCGCGGGCCTCAGTGCGACGAGAGTTCGCTCGCGGTCCGGTCGCCACCCCGACTCGAACAAGGCGAGGTGGAGTCGCGGCACGTTGATCGCGAACCCCGTCGCGCGGCGCGGGGTGCCGAAGGCGCCGAGCAGCAGGTCATAACGGCCACCGGTCGCGATGGGGAAGCCGCTCTTCGGATGCAGCGCCTCGAACACCACGCCGGTGTAGTAGGGGAGCTCGGGCACCAGGGACAGGTTCGGGATGCCCCACAGCGGTTCGCCCGCGAAGAGATCGCGCGCGAGGTGGATCACCTCGCGGAGCTCGTCGACGCCTTCGATGTCGACACTCTCGATGTCACTGCCTCGCGCCGCCAAGGCCTTCCTCGCGCTCGCGCGCGCGCCGTCGCGCATGCCCGCATCGGCAGCGCGACGGAACGCACCCACGTGGTCGCCCGCACGCAGCGCCTCCATGATTGACGCGCTGTCGTCGTCGCTCAGCTCGGCGAAGGCGCGGCGGACGACGCCGACGTGGCCGACCTCGATCGTCGCACCCTTCAGCCCGCAGCGCGCGAGCGATTCGGCGAGGAGCGCGAGCACCTCGGCGTCCGCGAGCGGTCCCGACGGTCCGACGAGCTCGACACCGGCCTGGTCGTGCTGGCGCTCGGCCCCGAGCATCGCCGGCTCCTCGCGGAACACCGGTGCGAAGTACGAAAGGCGCAGCGCGCCCGCGGCGTCGCGATACCGCTGCGCGACGAGTCTGGCCACCGCGGTAGTGATGTCCGGGCGGAGCGCGACGAGGCTGCCGTCGCGATCGAGGAACTGCATGGACCGACGGCGCTCGGCAGCCGAGTCGGCCGTGACGTGCTCCACCATCGGCGGCTCGATCGGAACGTAGCCGTGGCTCGTGAACGTCTCGGAGAGCGCGCGCTCGATCGCGCGCAGCTCCCGCGCCTCCGTCGGGAGGATGTCTCGGAAACCGCGCGGCGGCGCTAGGACGGGCTCGCGAAAGGGACTCCCCATCGGCGCAGGCTAGGCACTGGCGGGCGCTCTGTCACGACCGAGGTGCAGATGGGACTAGGGAGTGCGGTAGGGGCGCCGGATCGCCATCCAGCGCTGCGGCTCGGCCAGCGGCGTGAAGCCGAACTTCGCGTACAGACCGTGTGCATCACGGGTGGCGAGCAGGAAGTTGCGGAAACTCGCGAGGTCCGGATGCGCCATGACCGCCTCCATCAAGCGACGAGAGACGCCGCGACCGCGGTGCTCGGGAAGCACGAAGACATCGCAGAGCCACGCGAAGGTGGCGCGGTCTGTCACGACGCGCGCGAAGCCGGCGAGCTGCGTGCCGTGCAGCGCCGTGAAGTTCAGCGAGTTGTCGAGCGCGCGCTCGAAGATGTCGCGCGAGATGCCCTGCGACCAGTACGCCTCCTCATGCGGATAGCGGTAGACCGCGTCGCGGTCGAGGCGTGCGGGATCGGTCGACACGGTGTACTGGTCCATGCGCGAGAGCGTACCTAGACTCAAGAGGTGCTCGCGACGATCCGCACGAGTCGGCTGGCCCAGGCCACGGCCGCGCTCGTACTCGTCGCCGCGAGCGCTCTCGGTTGGTGGACGATCTCGCCGCTCTTCTTGACGACGACGCTGCAGGAGGAGCTGCCACGCGCGACTGCGGCGTTGCCCACATCGGCTGGAGCGGCCACCTCGCCCGCGGCGGCAACGACCGCTGTGACAAGAGCGGCGGCCGGTCCGAGGATCCTGCGAATGGGTCAGCTTCAGCGCGTCGACGATCTCCACCGAGGCACGGGCCCAGTGTCGCTCATCGAGCTCGATGGCAAGACCTATCTGCGCTTCGAGGACGTCGCCATCCAGAACGGACCCGACCTGCACGTGTATCTCGCGCGCGGGATCGGCGGCGTGTATGACGGGAGTCGCGACCTCTACCTCGGTGCGCTAAAGGCGACGAACGGCTCGTTCAGCTATGAGCTGCCGGCCGGCACGCCCCTCGCCGATTACAAGTCGGTGGTCGTGTGGTGCCGCGCATTCACGGTCCTCTTCACTTGGGCCGACCTCCGCTAGCGCGCGCCGAGGTGGCGAAGGAGATCCGGGCTCAGGTCGCCCGTGCCGATCTCCTCGACCGGCCCGCGCATCCGGATCTCACCGTCCGCGGCGATGCCGATCCGCAGCTGACCACCGGGCATCGTCACCGTGACGTCGCGATCGACTAGGCCCTTCCGATCGCAGGCGGCGACGACCGCGCAGCTCGACGAGCCGGATGCGAGGGTGTAGCCCGCGCCGCGCTCCCAGATGAGGATCCGCACCTCGCTGCGCGAGACGACCTGCGCGAACTGGACATTGGTCCGGTTCGGGAACGCGGGATGGTTCTCGATCTTCGGACCGAGCGCGTGGATATCGATGTTCGAGAGATCCGGAACGACGATGACGCAGTGCGGGTTCCCCATCGACACCAAGGTCACGTCGAAGCGCCGGCCAGCGACTTCGATGGACTCGAGCGGGTCGAACCGAGCCTTGCCCATGTCGACGGTGATCTGCGCGACCCGTCCGTTCTCGTGCTCGAGGACGCACGTGACACGGCCGCCGCGCGTGTGCAGCGTGAATCGGTCCTTGTCGGTGTAACCGTGCTCGCGCAGGAACTTCGCGAAGATGCGCACGCCGTTCCCGCTTTTCTCCGCTTCGCTGCCATCCGGGTTGAGGATGCGCAGGCCGAAGTCCGCTCCCTCGCCCGGCGATACGAGCAGGATCCCATCTGAGCCGACGCCGCGGTGGCGATCGCAGATGAGCCGAACAGCCTCCGGCGTGACCGCGAACGGCACGTTCGCGGGATCGATCACGATGTAGTCGTTGCCGAGGCCGTGTGACTTCACGTAGTGAGCCATCGCGCTCATCATCGCCGCTCGAGGTCTTCCTCGTCGCGCTGCGGCTCGGGCTCACGTCGTTCGGTGGACCGATCGCGCATCTGGGGTACTTCCGTAGCGAATACGTCGTGCGCCGGCACTGGATCGACGAGACGACCTACGCGGATCTCGTCGCGCTGTGCCAGTCGCTTCCCGGTCCGACGAGCAGCGAGGTCGGCATCGCGATCGGCCTCATGCGCGCGGGACCGCTCGGCGCGTTCCTTGCGTGGCTCGGCTTCACGCTCCCGTCGGCCACCCTCATGGCGGTCTTCGCGTACACCATCGATCGACTGGGCGGCGCGCTCATGCCGGTCGTGCGCGCACTTGAGCTTGTCGCGATCGTCGTCGTCGCGGTCGCCGTGTGGCGAATGGCGCGTGCGCTCGCGTGGGACGCGCGCCGCGGAGCGATCGCCCTCGCCGCGACCGCGCTGGCCCTGGCCTGGCATGACCAGTACGCGCAAGTCGCGATCATCCTTCTCGCGGGACTGGCGGGGTGGGTCCTGCTTCCGGCCGCCGCGGTCCTCACTCGGGGCATGCGAACCGTCCCGATCGGTCGCCGCGTCGCGGTGGTATGCGGCACGCTCTACCTGACATTGCTCCTTGCGTTTCCGCTCGCTCGGGTCACGGTGCAGAGCGGCGAGATCGCATTGTTCGATTCCTTCTATCGCTCCGGTGCCTTCGTGTTCGGTGGCGGTCATGTGGTGCTGCCGCTCCTGCGGAATGAGGTCGTTCCTTCGGGATGGGTCACCGAAGATGCGTTTCTTGCCGGTTACGGTGCCGCTCAGGCTGTGCCGGGTCCGCTCTTCACGTTCGCGGCCTACCTGGGGGCGGTGATCGCACCGGGCCCTTCGAGCGGCGACCTGTTCGCGGTCTGGCCGCGCAGCGGTATCACGGGCGCCACGATCGCGCTCATCGCGATCTTCCTGCCTGCGTTCCTTGTCGTCTTCGCCGCGCTGCCCTCGTGGGGCGCGCTGCGATCGCGAGCGTGGGCGCAGTCCGCTCTGAGCGGTGTGAACGCCAGCGTCGTGGGTCTCCTGTTCGCAGCGCTGATCGGGCTCGCGATGAGCGCCATAGCATCGCTGCAATGACGTTCCCCGCCGAGCTTTTCCCCGACACGACGCGCGTGACGCAGGGCAATACGCTCGCGGTCGGCGGCTGTGACCTCGTCGCTCTCGCCGGGGAGTTCGGGACGCCTCTCTACGTGTACGACGAGGCGACGATCAGCGCACGCGCCCGGTCGTTCCGCGAGGCGACCGCAGGCTATCCGGGTCGTGCGACGGTCTGCTACGCGGCAAAGGCGTACAGCGCGCCGTGGCTGCTGCGTCTTCTCGCCACGGAAGGGCTTGGCCTCGACGTCGTCTCAGGCGGTGAGCTTCAGGCTGCGATGCGCGCCGACTTCCCCCGCGATCGGATCTTCCTCCACGGGAACAACAAGAGCGAGGACGAGCTGCTCCTCGCAGGCGCTGAGGGCGTGGGCCGCATCGTTGTGGACAACCTCGACGAGATCACGCTCCTCGCACGGGTCGCCGAGAAGAGCGCCGCCCGTACTCCCGTGCTCCTGCGGCTCGGACCTGCGGTCGACGTCCACACGCACGCCCACCTGGTCACGGGCGCGGAAGACACCAAGTTCGGCCTCGACATCGCGAGCGGTGCCGCCGAAGCGGGCGTACGAGGCGTGCTCGCGCAGCCCAACCTCGAGCTCCGCGGCTTTCATGCGCACATCGGTTCTCAGATCCGCGAGGTCGGACCGTATCGCGAGTCGGTGGAGCGTCTCTTCGCCTTCGCGGCCGAGATGCGCGCGAAGACCGGCTTCGTCACGCGCGAGATCAGCCCGGGCGGTGGCTACGGCGTGAGGTACACCATGGACGATCCCGAGACGCGCCCCGCCGACTTGATCCGGGAGGTCACGGCGACCGTGGCAGATGCCGCACGCCGCCATAGCTTCGGGGGTCCACTACCCGACCTCACGATCGAGCCCGGCCGCTCGATCGTCGCCCCGGCCGGCGTCGCCGTCTACCGGGTCGGCTCGGTGAAGCGCGGCGCGCGCACCTACGTCGCGGTCGATGGCGGCATGGCCGACAACATCCGCCCCACGGCCTACGGCGCGAAGTACACCGCCGTGATCGCGAGCCGCGTACGTGGCGACGACGTGACCGAGGTCGCGGTCGCGGGCAAGTACTGCGAGACGGGCGACATCCTCATCCAATCGGTCGCTTTGCCCCTGCCGCACGTGGGGGATGTCATCGCGATGCCCGTGGCCGGCGCCTATCAGCTGTCGATGGCGAGCAACTACAACATGGCGCCGCGCCCGGCGGTCGTCGTCGTACGCGATGGTCACGCGCGACTGGTGCGCCGCCGCGAAACGTACGACGACCTGCTCGCCCCCGAACTGACGAGATGACCGACTTCCTCGAGCAGGTTCGCGCAGAACGTGAGGCGTACGTCCGCGAGAAGTCGGCGCGCATGAGCGAACAGGACGTCCTCTTGAATATGCGCGACAACCTGTGGGCGCGCGCCCGCGCCGCAGGTGCGTTAGACGCCGTGCAAATCGATGGCGCCCGCGATGCGTTCACCGGCGCGCTCGCGTTGGCCAAGCGCGAGGGCCGTCTGGCCGTGATCGCGGAGGTGAAGCGCGTGTCGCCGGCGCAGGGCGTGCTCGGCTCCGATGTGGATGTGGTTCGACTCGCTCGCGCGTATGTCGCCGCCGGCGCGACGGCGATCTCTGTGGTCACCGAGCCGAAGCATTGGGGCGGCTCGCTCGACGATCTCGCGGCCGTCCGCGACGCGGTGGGCGTGCCCATCCTCTACAAGGATGTCGTCGTCAACGAGTACCAGATCCTCGAAGCGCGCAAGGCGGGTGCCGACGCCGCGCTACTGATCGCGGAGGCGCTTGACGACGACGATCTCGACCACATCGCGAAGCGCGCAGCAGCATTAGACGTCGGCGTGCTGACCGAGGCGCACGACGCCGCCGCGTTCGAGCGTGCCGTCGAGTTCGTTGCGCGCGCCGGTACCCGGGTCGTTGGGATCAACGCGCGCAACCTGCGTCAGCCGGGCGAGATCGACGTTGACCGGGTCAGGGAGCTTCACACGCTGGCGCGACAGGACCAGATCCTCGTGGCGGAGTCGGGGATCGCTACCGTCGAAGATGCGCATCGCCTCCCCCAGCGAGTCGACGCCGTCCTCGTGGGGACAGCGTTGATGCGCGCCGCCGACCCTGGTCCGTTGATCGCAGGTTTGGCGGCCATCCGACGAAGGTAGTGATCGCGCAGCGAGACTGCTGCGCGATCACTCCCGGCTCGTCAATTCGCGGCGGTCGTGCGGATCGCGGTCGGTCGCGTGGTCGAGGGACGCCCGTCGGTGCTCGCGGGGCGGTCGGTGGTCGACGGCAGGCAGTTGAACGCGTCGAGGATCCGTTGCTTCTGCTCGCGTGTGATGACGCCTTGCTCGACCAGACGCGTGAGCACGGCGTTCAGTTTCAGGCAGAAGCGGCGGTGATGCTCGCGTTCGGGCTGCGCTCCGTCTTCGCTGATGGTCTGCGCGTTGTCTGCCGGGACGGCGGTGGGCGCGGCCAGATCGGATGCCGGCACGGCGGCGAATGCCGCGGAGCCCATGAGCGTGGTGCCGAGGATCGCGGTCGCCAGGAAGATGGTGATGCGCTTCGTCAGGTTCGCCATGTCGTTCCTCCAGAGATGTTTTCCGGAGAAACGGCGCGCTTCGCCCGGCCATAGCCGGTTTCGGAGTCCTCTTACAGAGAGTTAACGACTACGAAACGCGCTCGATGATCGCGGCGATTCTCAAGCACTAAGCGTTTTGGACCGATTCCTACTCTTCACCCCGTGACAGCGATCGCCGTGGACACGACGACGGAACGCTTGCGCTGGGAGGCCGCGTACCGAAGCGCCTTTCCTCGCGTCTACCGGGGCCTGCTCGCGCTCGGGGCACGACCCGAAGAGGCCGAGGACGCGCTCCAGGACGCGTTCTTGAAAGGCCTCGAACGATCGTCGGACAGACCAGTGGCATCCGTCGATGGATGGATCTTCGTCGTCGCGTCACGCGGATGGCGAGGTCGCCGCATCCGCGACCGGGTCTTGCTTCCCTGGACTCTGCTCATCGAGCGCGAGGCGCCGCGACTCATGGACGCGTCGGACGACGTCCTCAGCGCGCTTCGAAAGCTGCCGCTTCGTCAACGCCAGATCGTTGTCGCCCGCTACGTCGTCGGCCTCTCGCAGGAGGAGACCGCAGCGCACTTCGGGATCGCGCGCGGGACCGTGTCGGCGACGACGACCCAGGCGATCGCCGCCTTGCGGCGGCACATGGAGGTGCAGGAATGACGACTCCATCAGAGCAATGGATCGTGAGTGCGCTACGGGAGGCCACGGATCGCGTGCCTCTCCCGCCGGAGTCGCGCTGGATCCGCGAGCGTCGGTCGACACCCAGCGTGTCGATGATCCTGCTTGTCGGCGTGGCGGCGATCATCATCGTCGTGGCCGGCATGACGATCGGCGCCCTACGCATCGAGCCGCGCCTCGTTCCCGCGGCCGGCGGCCCAAGCGCGTCTGAGTCGCGCGAGGATGCGCAGTGGAGGACCGCGCGCGCGGCGCTTCCTTCGGCTCTTGTTCTGCTTCGGCCAGCGTGGATCCCAGCCGAATTCCGCGGCTCCGCGGTATGTCCGTCACCCGTGGTCACCGTAGATCCGCCGCCCGCCGTCCAGGGAGATCGAACGAGTTGGGTGGTTCGCTACCAGGGCGGTGTCCTGCCCAACGGGGGATGCGCGTGGCTCGAATATGGGGCGGAGCCTGGGAGTGGTCACCATAGTGATCCCAGTCTGCGGGACTTTGAGTGTGGTCGTCTGGACCCTTGCGGCCCAACGGTCGAGATCGGTACCTTCGACGAGCGCGGCACTACCGTCCACGTCCGCCGGCTCCCCAGGCCGGACGAAGTCCCCGAAGGAGCTACGCGTCGTTTACTGCAGAACCCCGGCCCAACGCTTTTCGAGTTCTCTGTGTGGTGGAACGAGTCTGGGGCGCACTACGACGTGCAGTCGAAGGGCCTCGAGCTCGACGATCTCCTTCGCGTGATCCGCAGCCTTGAGCCGGTGCCGTAGGCGCCCGACGCGGCCTAGACGCGCTCGATGATCGCCGCGATCCCCTGACCGCCGCCGATGCAGAGCGATGCGAGACCGTACGTCCCGCCGCGCTCGCGCAGCTCGTACGCAAGGGTGAGCGCGAGCCGCGCGCCTGAAGCGCCGAGCGGATGGCCGAGCGCGATCGCGCCGCCATTCACATTCGTCTTGTCCCGGTCGAGGCCGAGCTCCTTCTCCACCGCGAGGTACTGCGTCGCAAACGCCTCGTTGATCTCGACGAGATCCATGTCGCCGACCTTCTTGCCGGCGCGGTCTAGCGCCTGACGCGACGACGGCGCCGGGCCGATGCCCATGATGTCCGGGTCGACGCCGCACACGCCGCCCGAGACGATGCGCGCGATCGGCTTGAGACCCGCCTTCGCGGCGGCCTCCGCCGATGCCACGACCATCGCTGCGGCACCGTCGTTGATCCCCGATGCCGTGCCCGCTGTGACCGTGCCGCCCTTCTCGAATCGGGCAACGAGCTTCGCGAGGCCCTCGCGCGTTGTGTCGGGGCGGATGTGCTCGTCCTTGTCGACGACGACAGTGCCCTTCTTCTGCTTGACCTCGACGGAGACGATCTCCTTTGAGAAGCGGCAATCCTCGCGCGCCTTCGCGGCGAGCCGATGGCTGCGCTCGGCGAACTCGTCGGCCTGATCGCGCGTGATGCCGTACTCGCGGCCGAGGTTCTCCGCCGTGTTGGCCATGCCGAGGCCGTTGTACGAGTCGATGAGCGCGACCCAGAGGTAATCCTCGAGCTTCTGCTCGCCGAGCGGCAGACCCCACCGCGCGCCGCGGATCTGGTGCGGGGCCATGCTCATGTTCTCGGTCCCGCCGGCGAGGACGAACTCCGCCTGGCCGAGCTGGATCTCCTGCGCGGCGAGCAGGATCGCCTGGAGGCCCGAGCCGCACAGCCGATTGATCGTGAGCGCGGGGACCTCCATCGGGACGCCGCTCTTCAGCCCGATGTGGCGCGCGAGGTAGACCGCGTCGCCCGAGGTCTGGAGCACGTTGCCGAAGATGACCTGATCGATCTGCTTCGGGTCGACCTTCGAGCGCTCGAGCGCACCTTTCGCCGCGATGACGCCAAGGTCCGTCGCCGAGGTGTCGCGCAGCGCGCCTCCGAACGTGCCGAATGGAGTGCGCGCGCCGTCGATGAGAACGATGTCTTTCATACCTTCATTGTCCCACTCGCCAGTCGGTCGCTCGACAGGAAGCCGATATCGAGGGGCGAACGGCCCGAGATGGTGAGGTCCGCGAGGATCTCGCCGACCGCGCTGGCGAACTTGAAGCCGTGACCCGAGCATGCCGATGCGTAGGTGACGGGCCCGTCCCGGTCGATGATGAAGTGCCCGTCGGGGCTGTTCGTGTACAGGCATACCGTCGCGCTGCGTCGCTCGCCGTTCGCGAGCGGCATCCGTCGGCGCAGCCACGCGCGCACTCGTTCTTCGTCCCGTGAGCTCGGCTCGCGGTCGACGGAGTCCGGATCGACGCGGTCACCGAAGTGGAGCCCTGCCATCTTCAGTCCGTTGCCCGGGTCGTACGGAAACCCGTAGTAGAGGCGGTCGGTGTCTTCGACGATGTACACGGGCAGCTTCGCGAACGCCTCAAGCTCGGCGCGTGGCTCGAACCAGAACAGCACGTTGCGCTCGACCCACAGGTGGGGCGCGAGATGCGGGAGCAGACGCGAGAGCCACGAACCTGCGGCGATCACCAGGCGCTGGCATCGATAGCTACCTTGCGCAGAGAACACGCGCACGCCGTCACCGTCGTGCTCCCAGCGTTCGATCGGCTCAGTGAAGCGGAGCGTCGCGCCGTTCCGCTCGGCGAGCCGGAGATGCGTTTCGACAGCACGCTCGGGAGCGAGCCAGCCGGCCTGCGCATCGAAGAGGCCGATCCATTCGCGATCGATCTCGAAGAGCGGATACCGTCGCCTGAGCTCCGCGTTGTCGAGCACTTCG
>DATDEH010000127.1 GCA_036523395.1 Candidatus Limnocylindria bacterium
GAACGTGATCGCTTGCGTCCGTCCGCTGGTCACGAACGCCAGGACTCCGAGCACGATCGTGACCCCGTAGATCAGGAGCACGGCTTGGGCGTGCGAGAGACCAACGTCGAGCAGGCGGTGATGGAAGTGCCCACGATCCGGCGCGAACGGCGGCTGCCCCTGTGCCATGCGCCGCACGATCACGTAGAAGGTGTCGATGATCGGCACGCCGAGGACGAGCAGCGCCGCGGCCACCTTCGCCGTGCCGAAGATCGACAGCACCGCGAGCATCGTCCCGACGAACGTCACGCCGGTCGTGCCGAGGAAGAGACGAGCCGGATGGAAGTTGAACAGGAGGAAGCCGCCGGTCGCGCCAGCGAGCGCGAACGCCATCCACGCGACGAACGGCTCATTGACCTGCGGCAGCAGCGCCAGCGCACCGAGCGTGAGCGCGGCGATCGAAGCGACGCCGGCCGCGAGGCCATCCAGGCCGTCGATGAAATTGAGCGCGACGTTCATCCCGACGATCCAGAACACGGTGAAGGCGATCGCGACGACGCCGGCGATCTCGATGAGCCCGTCGCCGAACGGATCGTTGAGGAAGTTGATGCGCAGCCCGGCGGCGACGATGACGGCCGCGACGACGAGGAGACCGAGGAACTGCCAGCGCGCACGGAGCTCGAACACGTCGTCGATGAGACCCAGTGTCATGCCGAGGAGCGCGGCGAACGCCGTGAGCGTGAAGCGCGACGAGCGGACCTCCTCCGGGATGAGGAACGGATGACCGGCGAGACGGTCGATCAGCCAGAAGGCAAGGATCGTGAGTCCGAACGCGAGAGCGATCGCGAAGCCGCCGGGTCGCGGGATCGGGCGCGGATGCATGCGACGGCCGCCTGGCATGTCGAGCAGCGCAAAGCGCTCCGCGAGCCGGCCCACGAGTGGCGTGATCGCAGCGGAAAGAAGGAATGCGACGACAGCGGAGCTGACGAGGAGGAGGCCGGTCACAGCGCCGAACGATAGCCGCAGGCGGCGTACCAAGCAGAATGACGGTGAGGTATGTGGAATTGATGCGGCTGGACGGCCGGGTCGCCGTGATCACCGGTGGCGCGCGTGGCATCGGCGCCGAAACTGCACGCGTGTTCCGTCAGGCGGGCGCAACGGTGGTGACCTGGGATGTCAGCGACGGCGCCGACCAGCACGTCGACGTCACCAATGCGAAGGCCGTCGAGAACGCCGTTGCCGCGGCCGTGGCGAAGCTCGGCGGCATCGACATCCTGGTGAACAACGCCGGCATCCTGCGCGACGCGCAGCTCGTCAAGGTGAAAGACGGCGAGGTGACCGGGAAGATGGAGGAAGCGCAGTTCGATGCGGTCATCTCGGTCAATCTGAAGGGCGTGTTCCTCTGCGGTCAGTCCGTCGCGCCGGTCATGATCAAGAAGGGCTGGGGCAGGATCCTCAATGCCTCGTCGGTCGTCGGCCTCTACGGCAATTTCGGGCAGTCGAACTACGTGGCGACGAAGGCCGGCGTCATCGGCCTCACGAAGGTGTGGGCGCGCGAGCTCGGGCCGAAGGGCATCACCGTGAACGCTGTCGCGCCTGGCTTCATCGCGACGGAGATGGTGAAGCAGATGCCCGAGCAGATCCTGAGGAGCATGGTCGAGCGCACACCGGTCCGTCGCATGGGCGAGCCACGCGACGTCGCGAATGCATATCTCTTCCTCGCGTCCGAGGAGGCGAGCTTCATCAACGGCGCGGTCCTGAGCGTCGATGGCGGCGTCGTGGTCGGTACCTAGAACATCGAAGCGTCGCCCTCTGTACGATTCGCGAGGACCGACGAAACCAAAAAGAGGAGCGAGCTATGCCGCTATTCATGGATGTACACAAGTCGCTTCCCCCTGGTACGAAAGCGAAAGACGTCGCTGGCGCGCACGCGGCCGACGTGAAGACACAGGGCAAGTACGGCGTGAAGTACCTCAGGTACTGGGTCGACGAAAAGGCTGGAAAGGTCTTCTGCCTGGTGGACGCGCCGACACCGGAGGCCGCGGCGAAAGTTCACAAGGAAGCGCACGGTCTCGTGGCGGACGAGATCTATCCGGTGAGCGAGGGCAGCTAGCTCAGCGGGTCCCGAACTGACGGTCGCCCGCGTCACCTAGGCCGGGAACGATGTAGCCCTTCTCGTTCAGCCGCTCGTCAAGGGCAGCGACATGAATAGGCACATCGGGGTGCGCGCTCGAAAGAGCGCGCACTCCTTCGGGCGCGGCGATGAGGCCCACGTATTTCACACGCTTGGCGCCCCACTTCTTGAGGATGTCGATGGTCGCGACGGCCGAGCCGCCGGTCGCCAGCATCGGATCGAGCACGAGACACACCGCGACCGTCGCCTCCGATGGAAGCTTGTTGTAGTACTCGATCGGCCGCAGCGTGCGCTCGTCGCGGAACAGCCCGATGTGCCACACCTGCGCTTCGGGCATGAGATCGAGCGCCGCCTCGACCATGCCGATCCCGGCGCGCAGGACGGGTATGAGACCGACCGGCTCCGCGAGCCGCGCGCCTTTCGCGTTCGCGAGCGGCGTCGTCACCTCCGCCGCCTCGACCGGCAGATCCGCCGTCGCTTCGTATAGGAGGAGCGTCGCGAGCTCGCCAACGAGCGCGCGGAATTGCTGCGGCTTGGTCCGTTCGTCGCGCAGGCGCGTGACCTTCTCGCGGACCAGCGGATGGGTCGAGACGTGAAGCTGTTCGGTGGTCAGGCGCTCACACGTTCCGGCGTGATGCCCGGTACCGGGAAGCGCCGCGTGAGGTCGAGCACCTCCGTCGCGATCTCCTGCGCGACAGTCTCGTCACCTTTCGCGTTGAGGGACCGCGCGATGAGCGCGCCGATCCGCTCCATCTCGGCCTCGCGCATGCCGCGCGTGGTCACGGCCGGCGTACCGACGCGGATCCCCGACGCGGTGCCTGGTTTTTCGGGGTCGTACGGGATCGTGTTCTTGTTCACCGTGATGCCGACGGCATCGAGGGCTTTCTCGGCCTTCTTGCCGGTGAGCCCGAGCGGTCGCACGTCGACGAGCATGAGATGGTTGTCGGTACCGCCCGACACGATGCGGAGGCCCGCCTTCGCGAGCGAAGCGGCGAGCGTCTTCGCGTTCTTCTTGATCTGCTTCGCGTACTCCTTGAATTCCGGCGTCGCCGCCTCCTTGAGCATGACCGCCTTGCCGGCGATGACGTGCATGAGCGGACCGCCCTGGATGTTCGGGAACACCGCGCTATTGATGGGTTTCTCGAATTCGGCGTCGCTGAGGATCATGCCGCCGCGCGGTCCGCGAAGCGTCTTGTGCGTCGTCGTCGTGACGATCTGCGCGTGTCCCACCGGCGTAGGGTGCTCCCCCGCCGCGACCAGACCCGCGAAATGCGCCATGTCGACGATGAGGAGCGCGCCGACCTCGTCGGCGATCTTGCGCAGCCGCGGGAAGTCGAAGAAGCGCGGGTACGCGGTCGCGCCGGCGACGATGACCTTGGGCTTGTTCTCCTTCGCGAGCCGCTCGATCTCGTCGTAGTCGATGAGCTCGTCCTCACGTCGCACGTGGTACGGGACGACCCTGTAGAGCTTCGCCGAGAAGTTCACGGGCGAGCCGTGCGTGAGGTGTCCGCCCTGGTCGAGCGCGAGGCCGAGCATCGTGTCGCCCGGCTGCATCACCGCCGCGTACGCCGCCATGTTCGCCTGCGCCCCGGCGTGCGGCTGCACGTTGACTGCGGCCGCGCCGAACAGCGCCTTGGCACGTTCGATGGCGAGCGTCTCCGCGACGTCGACCCACTCGCAGCCGCCGTAATAGCGCTTGCCGGGGTAGCCCTCGGCGTACTTGTTCGTGAGCACACTGCCCACGGCCTCCATGACCGCGGGGCTGGTGTAGTTCTCGGAGGCGATGAGCTCGATCTTCTCGACCTGCCTGCGCCGCTCGCCCTCGATGGCCGCGTGGATCTCCGGGTCTTCGCGCTCCAGATGGCTCATACACCCCTCCGCATGCCTTGAGTCGAGTCCGCTGTCGTCTTGGTCCGCTGCTCCATCGCTTCGATCTGTCTCCGCCTGCGCTCGTGGCGTCCGCCCTGGACCTTCGCTCCGAGATAGGCGTCAACGATGCTCTTCGCGAGCTCGGATCCGATCACACGCTCGCCCATCGTGACCAGATTCAGGTCAAGGTGCTCGACGGAGTCACGCGCCGACCATTCGTTGTCTAGAACGCTGGCCCGGATCCCTGGGATCTTGTTCGCCGCCACGGCCGGTCCGATGCCAGAGCCGCAGGTAAAGATGCCTCGTTCGACCTCGCCCCGCGCGATGCCTTCCGCGAGTGCGCGCACGATCATCGGGTAGTCGTCGTCCGGATCCGTCGGCGGACCGTACTGCTTCACCTCGTGCCCCTTCTCGCGCAGGTGCTCCACGAGCGCCGCCTTCAGTGTCTGTCCGGCGTGGTCCGCCGCGATGCCGATCTTCAAGCGACCTTCGCCGACGCCAGCGCGCTCCGGATCTCATCGATCGTGATGGCGCCCTCGCGCAGGATCTTCACATCCGGTGTGGTGCAGTCGACGATCGTTGACGACAGTCCGCTGGTCGTCGGCCCGCCGTCGAGCACGAGCGCGATACGACCGTCGAGCTGCGCGATGACCTCCTGCGCCGTGCGCGAGTCCGGTTGCCCCGAGCGGTTCGCGCTGGTCACCGGCAGGCCGCCGCCGCTCAGTGAGATCAGCTGGCGCGCCACGGGGTGATCGGGCACGCGGAACGCGAGCGTCCCGCGGCGTGGCGCCACGAGGACGATCGTCAGTGGACCGGGCCAGAAGCGCTCCGCGAGGGCGCGCGCGGCCGGCGTGACCTGCGCGCTCGCCTCGAGATTCGATGCGTCTGAGAGGAGCACCGGGATCCGCTTCTCCTTCGGTCGGTCCTTCGCGCCGTATAGCTTGCGCACGTGGTCATGGCCGGCGGCGAGACCGTACACGGTGTCGGTGGGAAAGGCGACGAGCTCACCACGCGAGAGTGCGGCCGCCGCCTCCTCAACCGCCCCCGGCGCATCGGCCGCGAGGAGGCGCGTCTTCATGGGAGGATGATAGGTCGGTGACATCGCCGCTGGACCACGTGGCGCTCTTCAAGGAGCTTCCCGAGCCCGGACTCCAGATGCTCGCTGAACGAGGGCGCCCGAAGCACTTCGCGACCGGCGAAGTGATCATGCGACAGGGCGACGCGAGCGACGCGCTGCATGTCATCACGCGCGGGCACGTTCGCGTGGAGCGCGACCAGGCTGGCGATACACCGCTCGTTCTCGCCGAGCTCGGCCCCGGCGACGTGATCGGCGAGATGGGTCTTCTCGACGGCGGGCCGCGATCCGCGACGGTGACCGCGCTCGACGACACCGAGACGCTCGAGCTCCACGCCACCGTGATGGCCGTCGTCGTCATGCAGTACCCGCAGGTCGCCGCCGCGCTGCTCCGCACACTCAGTCGTCGCCTGCGGAGTGCCGACGAGCTCGCCGACGCGCTCGCACGCCGTCCTCCGCCGCAATAAGCCCCGAGCATCTCTCGTGAGTCCCATCGAAGTCCTTTTCGTCGACAAAGGCGGCGTGCTCATCGACAACACCACGCTCAGCGGGCAGTGGCGTCGCTTGATCGGGGAGTTCCTCGCGCCGCGCCTCGGCGGTCGTCACGAGGAGTGGGGCGCGGCGAACGTGCCCGCGTTCGAGCGGCAGTGGATGCGTTTCCAACAGGCCGCGGCGGCGGGTGGTCCTGCCGACATCCGAGGCTTCTTCGCGAAGGACGCGCGGCAGTGGTTCCTCGATATGTGCGATGGCGTCGGCATCGATCGTCCGCCCGACGACGTCGCGGATGCGCTCGCGGCCGACACGGTCCGCTATGTCAGGTCGCGTCTCGAAATTCCCGTCCCGCGCACGCTCGACGCACTCCGCGCGCTGCGCGCGCGCGGCATCGTCCTGCACACGGCGTCCGCGGACGCGCACGACGACCTCGTGGAATTCCTGGAGCGCATCGGCGCGCGGGATCTGTTCGACCGCGTCTACGGATCAGACCTTGTGAACACCTGGAAGTTCGGACCCGCGTACTACCGTGCGGTGCTCGCCGATAGCGGCGTCGATCCTGCTCGCGCGGCGGTGGTCGATGACCAACCACAGGCGCTCGCGTGGGCGAGCGAATGCGGGCTACGCGGTTTCCTCGTCGAGCGCCAGGGCGGTCAGGGGTTCGACGAGGCGGTCGGCCGAACGTTCGATGAGGTCGCGCGCGCCATCGACTAGCTCTCGGCGACGACAACGCGCTCGGCGCTGGTCAGATCGCGCACCGTGCGCGTTCGCAGCCCGGCGCGCCCCAGCATTTCCCTGACGGCGGCGACCTGAGGTGGGTCGCATTCGAAGAGTGCTGCGCCATCCGGCGCGAGCACTCGCGCAAGATCTGCGATGCAGCGCTTGATGAGGCCGAGGCCATCGGGCCCCGCGACAACCGCGCCCCGCGGCTCGAACGCGAGGGAGCTGCGCTCGCCGACCCACTCGTTCACGGTGTCGTCTCGGAGGTACGGCAGGTTGGCGCACACGAGGTCGACGCGCTCGGTGATCGGCTCGAGCAGATCGCCTTGCCGGAGCTCCACGCGGTCGGCGACCCCGTTCGCCAGCGCGTTCGCCCGCGCCACCACCAGCGCGTCACGCGATGAGTCGGTCGCAATGACGCGCACGCGGTGCTCGTGCGCCGCGAGGGCCACGGCGATCGCGCCCGAGCCCGTGCCGACATCGACGACGCGCAGTGCGCGGCCGGCGATGCGCTCGCGCGCGGCCTCCACGAGAACCTCGGTCTCGGGCCGTGGGATGAGCACACGCGGATCCACTTGGAAACGCAGGCCGTAGAACTCCTTGAAGCCGCGCAGATAGGCCACCGGCTCGCCACGGCTCCGTCGTTCGACGAGCTTCTGGAATCTCTCATCCTCCGCTGCGGACAGCTCGCGCTCGGGATGCGCGTAGAGGGCTTCCTTGCCGACCCCCAGCGCATGCGCGAGCAGCACGTCGGCGTCGAGCGAGGCGGTGCTCGCATCAGGGGCGGACCGCAGACGCGCGGTCGCGGCCGTGCGCGCGTCGCCCCACGTCCGCATGTGGGAAGTATCGTCGCCGCGTGCAGCGCGCCCGACGATCGATCAGATCGTCTCCGAACGGATGATCGTCCCGTGAGCGTCCACCACGAGAAGCTCTCGGTGAGCACTGACCAGCGTGAGATGACCGTCGATGTGACGTCGCGCGTACGCGCCGCGGTCACGAGATCCAAGGTGCGCGAAGGCATGTGCGTGATAAGTGTCGCGCATACGACCGCGGCGGTCTTCGTCAACGAGAACGCCGACCCCGATGTGCAGCGTGATCTGCTCCAGAGGCTTGCGACGCTGGTCCCGGAGGGCGGCGACTACCGTCATGCGGAAGGAAATTCGCCGGCGCACATCAA
Organism: Candidatus Limnocylindria bacterium; assembly: GCA_036523395.1. Taxonomy (NCBI): domain Bacteria; kingdom Bacillati; phylum Chloroflexota; class Candidatus Limnocylindria; species Candidatus Limnocylindria bacterium. The sequence continues at coordinate 7,447 of DATDEH010000127.1, forward strand.
AGCGGTCCTCGTTGGTAACGATGTGTCGCTTTCAGTACACGAAGGCGAGCTCGTGCTCGGTACATGGCAGGGCGTGTACTTCGCAGAGTTCGATGGACCACGTGAGCGGAGCGCGACCGTAACTGTCATCGGCGACTGAGCGTCGTACCATCTCCTGCGCCGTCACCGACGGTCAGGGGAGAGGGCGATCATCACACTCACCGTCGCGCGCGCGCCGGTCATGACCGTTCGCGATGCCGAGCGCGCGATCCGTACCGCGCTTTCGCGCGGCGGCGACTGGGCCGAGCTGTTCTGGGAACGGAGTGAAACGCTGCAGCTCGTCCTCGATGACCAGCGGATCGAAGACGCGATCACCGGAGTCGACCAGGGAGCCGGCGTCCGCGTCGAAAGCGGCGAGCAGACCGTCTACGCGAACGGCAACGTGACCGACGTCGACGACGTCATGGCCATCGCGGGCCGCGCGGCGCGCAGCGTCGCCGACGGATCGGGCCTCCACGAGTCGGCTCGCCTCACGCCAGACGAGCTCCCGCGTCCACATTCGGTCGCAGTCGACCCCCGGACCGTGCCGGTGGAGCGCAAGGTCGCGCTGCTACGCCTGGCGAACGAGGTCGCGCGGGCCCACGACCAGCGCGTGTCGCAGGCGACGGTGTCGTACGCGGAGAGCGTGCAAGAGATCCTGGTCGCGAACAGCGACGGAGTGCATCGGACCGATACGCGCGTGCGCGTGAACTTCGCGGTGCATGTCGTCGCGAAGGACGGGGCCGTGCTCGAGTCCGGATTCGAGGCGGTGCGGGGGACGCTCGGCTTCGAGATGCTCACCGACGACGCGGTGCGCGACGCCGCCGAGAAGGCGGCGCGTCGAGCGGTGCTCAACGTCGGTGCGCAGCCCGCGCCCGCGGGCACGTACACCGTGGTGCTGTCGAGCGAGGCGGGTGGAACGCTCATCCACGAATCGGTCGGCCACGGCCTGGAGGCGGACCTCAACCTCAAGGGCCTGTCGGTGTACTCCGGGCGCATCGGTGAGAAGGTCGCGAGCGAGCTCATCACCGTGATCGACGACGGGCGCGATCCGGGCCAGCGCGGCACGGCGGCCATGGACGACGAGGGCACCGCGACGCAGCGCACCGTGCTGATCGAGAAGGGCATCCTGAAGACGTATCTCTCGGACCGGAAGCACGCCGAGAAGCTCGGTATCCGGCGCAGCGGCAACGCGCGGCGCGAGAGCTTCCGGCATCTGCCGATCTGCCGGATGACGAACACCATGATCGCGTCCGGCGACTCGGATCCCGAGGAGATCGTTCGCTCGGTCAAGGACGGCATCTTCGTGAAGAAGATGGGGGGCGGACAGGTCGATGTCGTGAGCGGCAACTTCGCCTTCGAGGTCACCGAGTGCTACCGCATCCGCGATGGGAAGCTCGCCGAGCCGCTGCGCGGCGCGACGCTCGTGGGCCAGGGCCCCAAGCTCATGAGCGAGATCGACATGGTCGGCTGGGACCTTGGGTATTCGACTGGCACGTGCGGCAAGGATGGCCAGGGCGCGCCCGTCGCCGACGCGCAACCGACCCTGCGGATCCCGTCGGTCGTCATCGGCGGAAAGATCCAGTGACGGCACGCCTCTCGAACGATGAGGTCGTCGATCGCGCGCTCGAAGCATTGCGAGCGGGCCGTCTCGCGACGGCGGAGATCTTCGTGCGCGACGCGTTGTCCGGATCCGTCGAGACGAAGGACGGCGCGCTGGAGGTCGTGACAGCACGTGGCGAGCGTGGGCTCGGCGTGCGTGTACTCGAGGGTCAGCGCGTCGGGTTCGCGCACACGAGCGATCTCGCGGTCTCCGGCATCGAAGCCTGCGTGGACCAGGCGCGGCGGATGGCGACGATCACCGAGCCGGACGAAGACCTGCGCATCGCCGCCGCGCCGCTCGAGAGCGTCGATCTCGACATCTTCCAGCCCGGCCTCGAGGACCGCCCGCTCACGGACCGCGGCGCGATCGCGCTCGCGGTGGAGAGCGCGGCGCGCTCCGTGGATCCACGCATCACGCACTTCCGCAAGACGAGCTACAGCGACGCGGAAGTGACCACGCTCATCGCGACCACGACCGGAGTCCGCGCGTCGTACCGCGAGAGCTTCTGCGGCGCGATGACGAGCGCGGTCGCGACGCAGAACGGCGAGCGGCAGATCGGCTATCACGGCGAGGGCGCGCGGCGCATGGTGGAGCTGGATCCGGACGCCGTCGGCAAGCGGGCCGCGCAGCGCGCGCTGGAGAAGCTTGGCGCGAAGCCCTTCCCCACCCAGAAGCTCCCGGTCGTCCTGGACCCGTGGATGGCGATGTCGCTCCTCGGCGCGATCGCACCGCTGTTCTCAGCCGATAGCGTCCTGAAGGGCCGATCGTTGTTCGCGGGGAAGCTCGGCGAGCGCGTGGCGAACACGCGCGTGACGGTCGTCGACGACGCTCGACGGAAGGGCGGGCTCCGCAGTGCGCCCTTCGACGGCGAAGGCGTCGCTACGACGACGCGGATCCTCATCGGGCGCGGCGTGCTTCGCGGCTACCTCACGAACCTGAAGACCGCGCGCAAGATGAGCAGCGCGCCGACCGGGAACGCGCGACGCGGCTCGTACGCATCGCCGAGCCGCATCGGTCCATCGAACTTCTACATCGAGGCGGGCTCGGACGATCCAGTTGCTCTCGTACGCGGGCTCGACCGTGCGCTGGCCGTCACCTCGCTCCTCAACCTGCACACCATCGATCCGGTGTCGGGCGAGTTCTCACTCGGAGCGACCGGAACGTATGTGGAGCGAGGCGCGCCGGTGCACCCGGTGCAGGGCATTACGATCGCGGGCAACCTCACGCATCTCCTTTCGTCGATCAGCGGGGTGGGTACGGATCTCACGTTCGGCTCGGGCGGGATCGGCAGCCCGACGCTCGTCATCGCGGAGCTGTCGGTAGGTGGCACGTGATGTCCTGGCAGTCGCTCCTGCATGACGACCCGGTCCCCTGGCTCCTAGAGAAGGGCGACCCGGCGGTGCGAGCGCTCACGCTGCGGCACGTACTCGACCGCGGCCCGCGCGATGCCGAGCTGCGCGAGGCGCAGCAGCGCGCGATGTCGAGCCCGCCGCTCTCGACGCTGCTGCGCCAGCAGAAGTCGGACGGCAGCTGGCCGGGCCCGCATCTCTACGGCCCGAAGTACCAGTCGACGCACTGGTCGAATCTGCTGCTCGTCGAGTACGGCGTCGACCCCGGGGACCCGCGCGTGCGCCGCGCCGCACGGCGTGTGCTCGACGACCTGGGCTCGCCCGATCAAGGTGGTATGAGCTGGGTCTTCGACCAGGACCATGGGGCGTCGTGCTTCGTCGGCAACGTCGTGCGCTACGTCTCGCTGGCCGGATACGGCAACGACGAGCGCCTCGAGCCGCTGGTGCAGCGCCTGGTGCGCGATTCGAAGAAGTTCGACGCGGCGTGTTGGATCAACAGCGATGAGCCGTGCGCCTGGGGCTACGCGCGCCTGGTGTGGGGTCTCGCTGCGCTCCCTGAAGCCGGACGCACGCGCGAGGTCGAGCGCACACTCCGCCGCGGCGTCGAGTTCCTCCTCTCGTACCGCATGACACGGGGCGCTTATCCGACCGGGACCGAGCCGAGCTATCTGTGGCGCCAGATCTCGTTCCCGCTCTTCTACCAAGCGGACATCCTGTTCGTGCTGCGCGCGATCGACGCGGCCGGCGCGATCGACGACCCGCGTGCGCAGATCGCGATCGCCTGGCTTCTGTCGCGTCAGGACTCGCACGGACGGTGGGCCGGCCGCTCGCCGTACGCCGATCGCATGGCGTCGAAGGTGAACGCCAGCAAGTGGGCGACGCTCCACGCGGTCACCGTCCTCAAGCATGCCTTCCCTGAGAATGGCAGTTGACCAGTGCCATACGTGTTACCATACGTCAGGTGTTGAAGACGACCGTGTACCTTTCCGTGGAGCTGAAACGAAAGCTCGCTGCGCTCGCACGCCGGCGTCGGACCTCCGAGGCGCGCCTCATCCGCGAAGGACTCGAGCAGATCGTGCGCGACGAGTCACCGCGACGGCCAACGTTTCCCCTCTTCAATAGTGGCGACCCGGGCCTGTGGCGACATCCTGACGAGGAGCTGCTCAAGGGTTTCGGCGAGCGGTGATCGTCGTCGACTCGAGCGCACTGCTCGCAGGGATGGATGCCGCCGATCGGTTCCACGACCGCGTCCGCTCGGTGACGGAGAAGGATTCGGGCCCGTTCCTCCTTTCGCCATTCGTCGCCGCTGAGGTCGACTACATGCTGGCGACGCGCGCGGGTGTGCCCGAGGAGCTCGCATTTCTTCGAACCGTTGCCGAAGGCGCCTTGACTCTCCACTCGTTCGACGCGGACGACATCGCCGAGATGGCGGACCTCGTTGATCGTTACCGCGATCTTCGGATCGGCCTAGCTGACGCGTCGTTGGTGGTACTCGCGGACCGGGCGGGCACTCGTCGCATCCTCACGCTCGACGAGCGCCACTTTCGGGCCCTGAGACCGCTCCGTGGCCGCTCGTTCACGATCCTTCCCGCCGACGCGTGAGCGTGGCCGCACGCAAGCGCATCCTCAAGGACATCCCGCCCCTGCACTTCGGTGAGGGACGCGAATGCACACTTCCCGCGTGCATCGCGGTCGCGACCGGACAGGAGTACGACTGGGTCATGGGCGCGTCGGGCGCCGCATTCACGACCGCGATCGACGTCGCGGGATGGGATCCGATCGCCGCTGCTCCGCTTGACGACGACACACTCGCGAGAGCAGCGCGCGCGACGGGCAGTCGGCCCGACACGCTGGTCCCCCCGTACGACGAAGACATGAGGGAGCTCGTGATCGACCGCGTCCTGGAGGCGCTCGAGGCCAAGATCCCGCCGCTCGCGCGCGGCCTCGTGGGTCCGACTGAGTACGGCCTCCTCGTCGGCTGCGACGACGAAGGACCGACCTTCCACGCGCGCACGTATTTCGACAAGACCGAACAGCCGACGAAGCTCGACTGGAACGCCCTCGCCGCGGCGACCGAGCTCGTGTTCCTCGACCGCGCGGGATCGCCTGACCGCGCGGCGATCGCACGTGACGCCGTTAACGGCGCGGTCGGCTCCGCCGACACGAGCGACCGCGCATTCGAGACCTGGATCGCCGCGCTGCGCGACGACACGCGGTGGACCGACACGCGTCACGCAGGCGCGGCGGCTTTCGGCGATCACGCCATGCGCACGCTGCTCGCGGACAAGCGGCGCGCGGCCGCGAGCTTCCTCCGGACAACGCGTGCGCTGTTCCCCGGTTCGCCCGGCGCCGACCTGCTCCGCGCGGCGGAGTCGTACGGCTACGTCGCAGACGCGGCGAAGAAGGTCGGCATCGGGCCGTTCGACGCATCGGTCGCGATGCGGTTCCTCGACGCCGGCCACCGACGGTCGTGGGCGAAGCAGCTCGAGGCCGCGCTCGGGCACGAACGCGACGCGCACGGTGCGCTCGCGGCGGCGCGAGCAGGTATGCGATGAACGACCTCGCCGCAGCGGCGCTGCTCGGCATCGTGCAAGGGCTCACGGAATTCCTCCCGGTGAGCTCGACCGCACACCTCGTGCTCATCAGCGAAGCGCTCGG
>DATDEH010000128.1 GCA_036523395.1 Candidatus Limnocylindria bacterium
CCGCGACGGCTGCATCCCGCCGACGATCAACTACCAGACCCCGGACCCGGGCCTCGACCTCGACTACGTGCCGAACACCGCGCGGGCTCGCAGCATCACCACCGCCCTGTCCAACTCGATGGGCTTCGGTGGGCACAACGCGTCGCTGATCGTGCGAGCCGACACCGGGGCATGAACCCGCGGCGTGTCGTCGTCACCGGCGTGGGAGCGGTGACGCCACTCGGTCTCGATGTGGCCACCCTGTGGAGCGCCCTGACCGCCGGACGCAGCGGGATCAGGCGGATCAAATCGTTCGACACGTCGTCGTTCGAGACGAAGATCGCTGGCGAGGTCCAGGACTTCGACGCAACGCGCTTCTTCGATCGCAAAGATGTGCGGCGCGCCGATCGCTTCGCTCAGCTCGCGGTCGCCGCCGCCACCGAGGCAGTCGCGGAGGCGAAGCTCGAAACGGGGATAGACCGCGACCGCGTCGGCGTCTCGATCGCGACCGCCGCGGGCGGGCTGCAGTCGGTCGTCGATACCGCGAACACTCTGCAGGAGCGCGGACCGAACCGCGTGTCGCCGTTCTTCGTGACCATGTACATCGCGAATGCCGCGTCCGGTCTGGTCTCGCTGCGCTGGGGGTTCCGCGGCCCGAGCCTCACGCACGTGTCCGCCTGCGCCTCGAGCTCGCACTCCCTCGGTGAGGCCGCCGAGGCGATCAAGCGTGGTCAGGTGGATGTGATGGTCGCTGGGGGATCCGAGGCCGTCATCGTCCCGGTCGCCGTCGCCGCCTTCAGCAACATGCGCGCGCTCAGCCGGCGCAACGACGAGCCCGAGCGCGCGTCGCGGCCGTTCGAACGGGACCGCGATGGCTTCGTTCTGTCGGAGGGCGCAGCGGTGCTGGTGCTCGAGGAGGCCGAGCACGCCAGGCGGCGTGGCGCGAAGAGTTACGGCGAGCTCATCGGGTATGGCGCGTCCGACGACGCGTACCACATGGCCGACCCGGCGCCGGGCGGTGTCGGCGGCGCGTTGTCGATGCGCGCGGCCCTCGCGAACGCCGGTATCGCGCCAGACGATGTCGGTTACATCAACGCGCATGGCACGTCGACACCGGCGAACGACCGCGCGGAGACGCAGGCGATCAAGGAAGTTTTCGGCGACCATGCGCACAAGGTGCTGGTCTCGTCCACCAAGTCGATGACCGGCCACCTCTTCGGCGCGGCCGGCGCGCTCGAGGCGATCATCTGCCTCCTCGCGCTGCGCGACGGCTGTATCCCGCCGACCATCAACTACGACACGCCCGATCCGGAGCTCGACCTCGACTTCGTGCCCAACGTAGCGCGCGCCGCGAAGGTCCGCGTCGCGCTCTCGAACTCGATGGGTCTCGGGGGCACGAACGGGTCGCTGATCTTCCGGGCGCCGTGAACCATTCCGCCCGCGTGCCGCGGCGTCGGTGCGCTAACGTGGACGACCTTGGCTAGCGGGGATCCACGACTCACGCGCCGCGTCGTGATCACGGGCCTGGGCGCGGTCACCCCTGTGGGGAACGACATCACGACGATGTGGGACGCGCTCGTCCACGGCAAGAGCGGTGTCACCCGCATCGCTCGCTTCGACCCGTCTCCGTATGCCTCGCAGGTCGCTGGGGAGGTCCGCGGGTTCGAGGCGGGCGAGTACATGGACCGCAAGGAGATCCGGCGGACGGACCGGTTCACGCATCTGGCCGTGGGCGCGGCCACGCAGGCGATGCGGGACGCGAAGCTCGACAAGGTCGCCGACCCGGAGCGCATCGGGACCGCGATCAGCAGCGGACTCGGTGGGATCACGACGATGGTCGATCAGGTCATGGTCATGGACACGCGGGGACCCTCGCGCCTGTCACCGTTCTTCGTGCCGATGTTGATGGCCAACGCTGCGTCGGCGCAGGTCTCGATGCAGTTCGGCCTCAAAGGCCCCAGCCTGACGCATGTGTCCGCGTGTGCCTCGAGCTCCCACGCGATCGGCGAAGCCGGGGACATCATCCGAAGAGGGCAGGCGGACGTGATGGTCGTCGGCGGATCCGAAGCCTGTGCGATCCCGGTGGTCGTCGGAGCGTTCGCGACGATGAACACGCTCACGCGCCGCAACGACGACCCCGAGGCGGCCTCGCGTCCGTTCGACAAGGACCGCGACGGCTTCGTGCTCTCCGAAGGCGCCGCGGTGGTGGTGCTGGAGGAGCTGGGTCACGCCCGGGCCCGCGGCGCGCGGATCTACGGCGAG